>CAJXJF010000005.1 GCA_913054475.1 uncultured Nitratifractor sp. | reverse complement strand
ACATACTTGTAAGTCGTGTTTTCCTCGACACTATCATCCGTAAACGAAGTGCTGTCGGCAGGCAAATCGCCGCTGACAACACTGCCGTCTCTGTAGATACGGTAGCCCTTCTCTCTATCCGTATCGCTCCACTCCAGTGTGACACTATGAGAAGAGACACTCGTTGCCCGGAAATTTTCGGGAGCTTTCGGCGGTATATCTGGAGTGCTCACGGAGACCTCCGAGGCATTGGACTCGCCGGCACTGTTGTCCGCCACTATTCTATATGTATAGTTGGTATCGGGTTGGACCGTTTCATCTATATAGCTCTGTGTATCGGCTTCGATAGTGTTGTTTATCTCTACAAACTCACCGCCGTTTTCACTCCTATAGAGATTGAAACCATCTTCGTTGTCGGCATTGTCCACCCAGCTGAGCTCTACCCTGTAGGCTTCCACCCTGTCGGCACTCAAATCCGTAGGTGCGGCCGGCAGCTCCTCGGGTGTCTGCACATCCGTATATACAGGGTCGGACTCCAGACAATCCTTGTCGGATACCAGCTTGTATCTATACGATTTGCCCGGTTCTACAGTATTGTCCACATAGCTTTCGCTATCAGCTTCGATGGTGTTGTTGAGCTCTACGAAATCGCCCCCCTCTTCACTTCTATAGAGGTTGAAACCCTTCTCATCGTCGGCATTGTCTTTCCACTCCAAAGTGACACTTGTACTGTTTATCTCAGTCGCTTCGAAATCGCTCGGAGCAGCAGGCGGAAGGCTGGGCTCGAGAATGGAATAGACCACTATATCAAGAGCACTCCGCACCATTTTGCCGTTTTCATCACTCAGCTCTATATCGAGTCTGGAGAGACCCGTAGAGTCACCCTCTTCGATAGTTATATTTATATCTCCACTCTCATATGTGGCCGCATCGTACTCTCCATCCCCGGATGCAACACTGAATATGCTCTCATCCGAACTCTTCGTATTTACCGTAAGAGTCTCATGCTCTCTATCCCAGAGGTGGAGAGATATGGTGTAATTTCCGAAGCCTTGCGCCAGATAGAGCCTAGGAACGGCATCGAAATATCTAAGCCTGTAGCTCGCACCGTTCGCATCCTCTCTCGTTTGCACCATCGCTATCTTCCATTTGTCACGCAAGAACAGAAAATCACTGTTACGGTAGTAGTTTATTTTGTAATCTGGAATGGAATGAGAGGGGGTAGGATCGCTGATAAAGAGATTTTTGTAGCCCCCGCTAAAAAGCTTATATGGGTCGGGGCTTCCCTCCACTCTTCTTTCGTTCTCTTCGGGCACGCTATACTCGTCCACCTTGCTCGGATTGCTCGGATCGCTTACATCCACGATACTTATCGTACTTGTTGCACCCATCGAATCTCCAGAGCCACCTACTGCATTACTGGAGAGGATATATAGAATATCATCCGAAGGTGCCATATCTATATCCGCAATATTCTCCAGCGCTATATCGGCCAGTACTACAGGGTGATACGGGTTGGAGAGCTCTATTACATAGAGTCTCTCACCGCTTCCCGCATACAGGATGCTGCGAGCCTCATCTACATACAGGGCATTGACGCTGTCGAAACTCTCTTCTGCTCCGATTTGCACAAGAGAGAGTTCTTCGCTCTCATTGAAGACACCTATATATTCGTTTCCATTCGGGTCTTCATAGGCATAATATGCCAGCATCGTAGCGGCAGACGATGTAAGGGCGGTAAGCTTCCCTTCTTCGGGACAAGAGAAGAGCTTATCTACAACATCGCCCGTTTCATCAATAAAGCCCATCATACAGCTCTCCGAAGTCACTGCAAAGGTCTCATCGTCTATTACACTAAAGGCGGTGAGCATACTGAAATCTCCGAAATCGACATCTATGACTCTCTCTACACTCGCATCCGAAAGCTCCACACGGGCTATGGAACCATTCTCCCAATCATCGCTAAGACCAGCGAAATATAGATAGTCGTCACTTCTGTCGAGCCTGAATCTGTCGAGCTCGTAAAAACCATCCACCGCACTCTCTATATCGCTATGAAAGAGCTGGCTCTCGCGCACGATATGTGCCGACACTCTGTTGCCGGAGGGCTCGGGAGTGAAGATATACTCTCCACTTTCGTTTAGCGGCATATCTATATTTTCGTTTTGGGAATGTATATGGATATAATCTTCTACATGGATATTCGCTCTATCTTCGAGTGAAATTTTCATTATGAGTCCGTTTCCATCATCAACATACATGAACTTTTCATCCGCATCCACACTCATAGAAAGATGATTCGCATCCCCCAGCTCCATACTATCTTCCCATTCGAGGGTATCGGCACGCATAACCCCTATCTCTCTCATACCGTAACCGTCCACTATCCCTACACCGTAGAAGTAGTCTCCATCCTCGGAAACCACCATTTCGCTCAGTGCCGGATGAAAATCCAATTCTCTCGGGGAGGATGGATCGCTCACATCGTATGTGGATGCTTCCACACTCTCACTCATCACATAGAGAGTATCCGAATCGAAATAGATATGCTCGTAGTAGTTGCTTGTGTTCAAATCTATTGTAGAGAGCTTCGTGATACTGGAAGGGTCGCTCACATCCATGACATATATGTGCTGTTCCGTACTGTCGGAAGATGGATTACCCAGAATATATACGATACTCTTGCGAGGATCGTATGCCATTTCGTAGAGATCGTAATCGCTATCGAACGCTCTACCTATTTCGGAGATGGACGAGGTATTGTTCACATCATATATATAGAAGCCCGACTCCCTCGTGACATATAGCCTCTTCCCACACGAAGAGAGTAGCATATCCCTCACTCCATTTTGACTCTCCTCTATCGAAGAAATTCTGCTGATATTGGCAGGGTCACTGAAGTCGAGCACCTCTATTCCGCTATTGTCGTTCTCTACATCGTAGAAAGATGTGAAGAGTATATTTCTGGCCGAATCGATTGCAAGCTGTGAAGGCTGAAGTATCTCTATCCACCCTATCGCATCGAAACCACCTTCCACTATATGCAATTGCGGAGGATAGTCGTACTCTCTCTCCATCCATACACCCGCATCCGCTTCCATCGTATCGTTGTCGAAATCCACCCTCTTATAGAAGGAGATTCCCCCGTCTCTTTCGTTTACAAAAGCGTTGTGTTTAAAATCGTAATACCAACTCTTGCTCTCGGCATTATTGCTCACAATAGCTTCTATATAGACGGGGGTACCACTCTTGACTTTGTAGTGAAAATTGTTGTCACCATTCTCTATATTGTCGAATTTGGCTATTTCATTCTCTCCTGCGGCCTCGACAATACGAATGGCGCTTATATTGTGCTCCGAGAGATTGACATTTTTCAGAGTCACAGTCGCTTCTACAGGCGGCATAGGCATGCGCTGAATCCGATTGTTGCCTCTATCTACGAGATATATCGTATTTTCACTATCCGCAACCAAACCTGCCGGAAACTCGAACTGTCCGTTCGCGGCTCCCTTCTCTTTCCAGGCTTCGATGAAGTTTCCGTTTTTATCGAACTCCTGCACTCTCCCACTCTCACTATCCGCAACCCATATATTATTCTCTTTATCGACCGTTATAAATCCCGGATTGATAAACTCACCATCTCCACTCCCTTCGCTTCCCCACTTCATGATGAAATTGCCGTCGCTATCGAATTTTTGAACTCTACAGTTGACACTGTCCGTTACATAGACATAACCATCACTGTCTATGGCGACACCTTTGGGACCGTCGAACTCACCGTCTCCGCTTCCTTGAGTCCCCCATTGCAAAATGAAGTTACCGTCACTGTCGAATTTTTGGATTCTATTGTTGGAAAAATCGGCCACATAGATAGAGTCGTTACCATCCACTGCTATGCCAGAAACTCTATCGAACTCACCCTCGCTGTTGCCCGTACTGCCCCATTTGAGCAAAAAGTTTCCTTCGTTGTCGAACTTCTGTACTATATTCTTACCCCTATCGCTCACATAGATATCGCCCTGGGTATCCGTAGCTACTGCGTAGGGTTCGGTGAACTCTCCATCACCCAATCCGCACTCTCCCCATTTCAAGAGGAAAGTCCCATCTATATCGAATTTCTCCACTCTACAATTGAATGTATCCACCGCATATACTCTCTCCTCCCTATCGATTGCGATACCGGTAGGGTCATCGAATAGACCCTCATCGTATCCATGCGAACCCCATCTCCTCCTAAAGTTGCCGTCGCTGTCGAATTTCTGGATTCTGTCGTTACCAGAATCCGCCACATATACATTTCCGTCGCTGTCAACAGCAAGATTCCTCAGAAATATAAACTCTCCGTCATCTCTTCCGACACTGCCCCATTTCAATACGAAAGCTCCGTCGCTGTCGAATTTCTGGATTCTGTTGTTGTTCACATCCGAAACGAATAGATATCCGTCGGAATCGATATCTATACCATACGGAGAGTCGAATTGACCGTCTCCATCTCCGTGAACTCCCCATTTTTTTATAAAGTTGCCATCGCTGTCGAATTTCTGGATTCTGTCGTTACCGGAATCGACTACGAAAATCTTTCCTTCCGCATCTATGGCGATTCCCGCAGGAGAGTTGAATTGACCGTCTCCATCTCCCTGAACTCCCCATTTTTTTATAAAGTTGCCGTCGCTGTCGAATTTCTGGATTCTGTCGTTACCGGAATCGACTACGAAAATCTTTCCTTCCGCATCTATGGCGATTCCCGCAGGAGAGTTGAATTGACCGTCTCCATCTCCCTGAACTCCCCATTTTTTTATAAAGTTGCCGTCGCCATCGAATTTCTGAATCGTACAAGTAAGAGTATCGCTTAGATATACACTACCGTCTCCTCCCACCGCAATACCTCCGGCGGAAGCGAACTCTCCATCGGCATCGCCACAGCTTCCCCACTCCCCTATGAGAGAGCCGTTGCTATCGAGATGTTTTACATTGCAAGGCAAAAGGACATATAGCGTTCCATCCCCCGATAGCGCCACATCCACCACGGCACTCATCGCCGGATTTTCACTCTCGTCGGGCACCCATACCTGAAAGTCCCGGCTCTGCGCGAAAGATATACCCAGAAACAGTACCAACACCATTTTGAAAATATTTTTTTTCATAAAGCTACGCATTCTATCCTCCTCCCGCTATCTTACTTATATTATCACTCGAATAGTCTTTGAAAAATCTTATAAATACTGAATATATCTAAGGAAAGATTAAGAAGAGTCTCTTCGGAAGGTCATATTCATAGAGCTATCCGCGAAAAGGACGGATAGCGCGATTGTTGGAATCTGACTATCTTGAAGCTATCTATAGCCTTCCAGCCACCGAAGTCACTGTTGCTCCCAGTATCCTGAAGTTTGAAACTTAATATCTACAACTCTCCCACAATATTGGCCGACACGGCTATTTTCAAGAATATCGGGAGGGGAGATATCACCCCGAAACCTCGAGAGTCTCTCCGGGCTCGAGCTCCATCACCTTCCAGGGCAGACCCTGGCTCGCAAGCTCCTTCATGAAGGGGTCGGGGTCGAACTCTTCGATATTGTGTACCCCGTTTTCGTACCATACTCTCTCGAGCATCAGTTTGGCCCCTATCATGGCGGGTACACCGGTCGTGTAGCTCACCGCCTGGCTCATCACCTCTTCGTAGCACTTCTCGTGCTCGCTCACCTGATAGATATATACCGTTTTTTCCGCACCATCCTTCACACCTCTGAGGAAGACGCCGATATTGGTCTTGCCCTTCGTCCTAGGCCCGAGAGAGGCGGGATCGGGCAGAAGAGCTTTGAGCAGATGCAGAGGCACCACTTCACACCCATCCACCTCTACAGGGTCGATGCGTGTCATCCCCACATTGTCCAGTACCTTCAGATGGGTCAGATAGCTCTGCGAAAATGTCATCCAGAATCTGATTCTCTTCAGGTGGGGGATATTCTTTACCAGAGACTCCTCCTCTTCGTGGTAGAGCAGGTAGCTATCTTTCGGCCCCACTTCGGGGTAGTCCCAGACCATTTTGATCTCCATCGCTTCGGTCTCTTTCCACTCCCCATCTTCCCAATATCTGCCTTTGGAGTTCACCTCTCTGATATTTATTTCAGGGTTGAAATTGGTGGCGAAGGGGTAGCCGTGGTCTCCGGCGTTGCAGTCGAGGATATCGATATAGTGTATCTCGTCGAAATAGTGTTTCAGGCCGTAAGCGACGAAGAGATTGGTCACCCCCGGATCGAAACCACTCCCCAGCAGTCCCATGATGCCGGCCTTTCTGAAAGCTTCGTCTCTGGCCCACTGCTCCTTGTATTCGAATTTCGCCGTGTCGGGGTGTTCGTAGTTGGCCGTATCGAGATAGTCCGTCCCCGTAGCTATACAGGCATCCATGATAGTCAAATCCTGATAGGGAAGAGCGACATTGATGACGATATCCGCTTCGCATCCTCGTATGAGTTCGACGACCTCCTGCGTATCGTCCGCATCCACTTGGGCCGTCGCTATCTTCACTCCCGTCCTCTTCTGCACATTGTCGGCTATCTCCCTACACTTCGAAAGGGTTCTGCTCGCGAGTGTGATATTGCCGAAAGTATCGGCATTCATCGCACATTTGAAAGCCACGACATTACCCACTCCGCCTGCACCTATGATTAGAGTGTTTTTAGACACCTTACACCTCCTTTCTCCGGCTATTGCAAAATAGGAGCATTGTATCTAATAAATCATGAAAATCAATATAATGAAAAGATGGTCGTCGTCTCAGTCGGATACTCAATGGCGCTTTCGCAAAATCGACAGAATCGTCAAAGCGACAATGGCGATATTTATGATTGCAAGCAGAGCTACACTTTTTTGAAGAATAATCAGCAATTCATCGGAGGCCGTTATATACTCCCTCCATCCATTTAGCAGGTCGATACAATGTTTTTTGTCGATTTCTATCACGCCGCGCTTGACCCTAGCTATAAACTCTTCATATCTGCCTATATCGCTATTTAGATTGAAGGTAAACAATATACCCGTATAGAGCGTATTGACGAGCACTGTGACAATCAAGAGGGCGACAAGCCTCACTCTCATTCGATTTTCGCGATTTTGCATACCTTCGACTCCCCATTTGCCATCGATGTGCCACAATCTAACATAATGGACTTGAATCCTATATTAATCTCGATATTTGACGATAGGCTTCCTTTTTTCGATAGAATTTGCCGAAAAAGGAGTCTTGCAATATGCAAAGCCTGACAGCATTTTATATCAAAAAGTTCATCTCTTTCTTTCTCGAGCCTTTCGGTCTCTCTCTGCTGCTTGTGGCACTCTCCATACTCCTTCTGCATCAAAAGAGGACAAAAGCCGCTGCGACACTGCTCTATGCGACGCTGGGCATACTGCTTGTCTTCTCGTATCCTCTCGTATCGGATGCCCTGCTCGAGCCCATAGAGAGATCGGTGACTACCGAAAAGAGTATTCCGCCCAGGATCGAGTATATTCATGTTTTGGGCAATGGTGCCAACGAAGCCTATTGGCAACCGCTCTCCTCGAGACTCCACGAAGCCGCACTCAAGAGAGTGCTGGAGGGCTATATACAGTATAGAGAGCATCCGGGCAGCCACATAGTCATAACCGGTTTCGCAAGGCCGGACAGGAACGAATCCTATACCGATGTGGCCGTCTCTCTGCTCGAAAAGATGGGTGTACCTCGGAAAGATATAATCTTTACGGATAGAACGAAAGATACGGAGGAGGAGGCGAAATTCATAAAGAGACTGGTCGCAGATGAGCCGTATATTCTGGTGACCTCCGCCTCCCATATGAAACGAGCCCTCTATGTGATGAGGAAATACTCTCTCGCAAGCATCGCGGTACCTACCGATTATGGTGAAATGGGCTCCATAGACCTGCTATACGCACCCTCGCTCGAAGCACTGAAGCGCTCGCAAAGGGCACTGCATGAGTATCTGGGTATGCTCTGGTATAAGCTGAAAGATTTTGCGGGACTCTTCAAAAAAGGGGAGCGCGAAGAAGATTGAGCCCCTTGTACTAAAGTTTTCTAATCGAAAACTTGAAATCTATTTGAGTTTTATGTACAATTGCAAAAAAAATGTGATAGAGGAGCATATATGGCAAAGCACAAGTTTCAAACGGAAGTAGGGCAACTCCTGCATCTGATGACACACTCTCTCTATTCCAATAGAGAGATATTCATAAGAGAGCTCATTTCAAACGCCAACGACGCACTCGACAAGTTCAACCATCTCAAACTCACGAGTGAAGCCTTCAGGGATGAGGAGTGGAGTCCCAAAATCACTATCAAGCTCGACAAGGATGACAACTCCATATCGATAATCGACAACGGTATCGGTATGAACGAGCAGGATTTGATAGAGAATATCGGGACAATAGCCAAATCCGGCACCAAAGCCTTCATAGAGCAACTCACGGGAGATGCCAAAAAAGACAACAACCTCATCGGTCAGTTCGGAGTCGGCTTCTATTCGGTATTCATGGTGGCTGAAAAGGTGGATGTAATCAGCAAGAAGGCAGGCGAGGAGAACGCCTACAAATTCAGCAGCGACGGAAGCGGAGAGTTCGAAATCGAACAGGTGGTCAAAGAGTCGCACGGTACCGTGATATATGCGAAGCTGAAAGAGGACGCTTCCGAATTTCTCGACAGCTGGAGAGTGAAAGAGGTGGTCAAAAAGTACTCGGACCATATCCCCTATCCCATCTTCCTGAGCTACGAGAGCGAAGAGATGGTGGGAGAGGGCGACGATGCCAAGATGGAGAAGGTCAAGAAGAACGAGCAGATAAACGACGCCAAAGCTCTCTGGACCCTACCCAAAAACGAGATAGAGGACAAAGAGTACATAGAGTTCTACAAAACGATATGGCACGACCACGAAGAGCCTCTTTTGTGGCTACACAACAAAGCCGAGGGCACCATGGAGTACACGACACTCTTCTATATCCCCAAAACGGCGCCTGCGGATATCAACAGAGCCGACTTCAAACCAGGAGTGAAGCTCTATGTAAAGAGGGTATTCATCACCGACGAGGAGAAAGAGCTCATACCTCTGTATCTTCGCTTCGTCAGAGGAGTCATAGACAGTGAAGACCTCCCCCTGAATGTGAGCAGGGAGATTCTGCAAGAAAACAGAATCCTCGCCAATATCAAACAGGCTTCAATCAAGAAGATTCTAAACGCCATCAAGAAGCTCGACGACGAGAAGTTCTCCACATTCATAGAGCAGTACAACAGACTCGTCAAAGAGGGTATCTATACCGATTATACGAACAGAGAAACTCTCCTCGAAATCGTTCGCTACAAGAGTAGCAAGGTCGAGGGGCTCACCTCTCTGGACGACTATATGAAGAGAGCGGGCGAGAGAGAGGGTGAGACGAAGAAAGAGATATTCTACATCATCGGAGAGAACGAAAATATCCTCAGAAACTCTCCTCTGCTCGAAGCCTACAAAAAGGCCGATATCGAAGTCCTCATCATGGACGACAAAGAGGTGGACGAGATAGTCACTCCATCCATAGGCGAGTACAAGGAGTGGAAATTCGTCGATGTAGCTACGGTGGACGCTCCCGAATCCGAAGACGAAGAGGAGAAGAAGCAGCTCGACGAAGAGTATGCTGAATTGACCAAAAAGCTGAAGGAGGTACTGGGAGAGAGTGTCAAGGAGGTGAAGGTGACGACCAGACTCACCGAGAGCCCCGGATGTGTCGTCCCCGACAGCTCGGACCCGATGGCGGGTATGGCCCATCTCTTCAGACAGATGGGGCAGGAGATGCCACAGACTCCGCTTATATTGGAGATAAACCCGAAACACGAGATGATTTCCAAGCTATCCTCCATGGATGACGAAAAACTCTTCGAAGAGAGTGCCTGGGTCCTCTACGAGAGTGCCAGAATGGCGGAGGGCATGGAGCCCATCGACAAGAGCGCATTCGCCAGACGCATATCCGATCTCCTCTCGCGATCTCTCTAAAAGAGCGGGGCACTCTTCCCCGCCCCCGCAATCTTATCACCGGGATTTCGCCCTCCTTCGAAGGAGTACTGCCCGTGGAGATATCCCCGAAAAAAATAATGATATACTTCAATCGATTTATTGGGGAAAATAATGATTATCAAGAAATTACGACTCTATAATTTTCGCTGTTTCGAGGATTTTGAAATAGTTTTTGATGAAAAACTGACTGTCATTGTTGCAGAAAACGGGATGGGCAAGAGTGCGGTGCTGGATGCAATCTCTATCGCATTGGGGCCTTTTATCGGCGGATTCGATACAGGCACGAACAGAGGATTCGCCAACGACGATGCCAGACTTGTCATCAAAAAGAACGACAACTCCTCCTATACGATGGAGAGCCTGTTTCCTGTCCGACTGGAAGCCGAAGGGCTTGTGGATAATCGTCCGATACAGTGGGCCCGCGCTTTGTCGGGAATGAAGTCTCGCACTACGATCGCAGAGGCGACAGCACTACAGAGATATGCGAAGAAATTGCAGAAGATAGTTCGGGAAGAAGAGCACTCTTCACAGGTGCTTTTGCCGATCGTCTCCTATTACGGAACAGGGCGCTTGTGGAATCAAAAGCAGTTGTCATACAGCGAGTCGAAACTATCCAGATCACGCCTCTATGGCTATAGCGACGCAATGGATCCGAAATCGACATACAAACATTTCGCCCAATGGTTCCGCGACGAATCGAGAGCCAGGTATGATCGTATGATCAAACTGATCGAGTCAGGATCTGTCGATAGCGGTGAGATACGGACTGTTGGCAACAAAAGCCTCGAATCGATCAACGAAGCTGTAAATATTTGTCTTGGAATCAACGGCTGGAAAAATCTGCGTTACGATTTCGAGTTTCGGGAGCTGACTGCAGATCATCCGAAGTTCGGTACGATCCCTGTGTCGCGTCTGAGTGACGGTGTAAGAAATATGATAGGGCTGGTGGCAGATATCGCCTATCGCTGTAGCAAGCTGAATCCACATCTCGAAAATGCTCCGAAAGAGACCAATGGTATTGTTCTGATCGATGAGGTGGATATGCATCTACATCCAAAATGGCAACAGGTGGTTCTTGGAACACTACTGGAAGCGTTTCCGAAGGTTCAATTTATAGTTACGACACACAGTCCGCAGGTGTTGAGTGCGATCGATAGAAGCAATATCAGGCTCATTCAAAGCAAAAGCGAGTCGCAAGCCATACAGAAAAATAGCTTTGTATCGGTCGAACCAGAGTTTCAAACGAAGGGTGTCGCAAGCTACGAAGCGCT
Organism: uncultured Nitratifractor sp.; assembly: GCA_913054475.1. GTDB lineage: Bacteria > Campylobacterota > Campylobacteria > Campylobacterales > Sulfurovaceae > Nitratifractor. The sequence goes on along the minus strand of CAJXJF010000005.1, from coordinate 38,623 downwards.
TGCTAGAATCATGGGAATCGATCCTGTTCCGGATGTAGAAGAAGCCAAATGGCTGAATACTTATAAAGAAGCGATCGAAATGGGAACTGCGGATGAGATGGAGGATTTGCGGACTAAGATTATTCACCATTTCGGGGATACTCATCCTGAAGTTTTGGAGTGTCGTCGTTTGCTGAGACTCCATGAAATGAAAAAAAAGCTTTTCGATAAAAAAGAAGATGCACAAGTTAGATAGAACGGCACCGCCAAGATGTTTAAAAAAATATGATTATCGTAGAGATAGATGGAACGATGTGACGGACAGAGAGAAACATGAAATTTGGCAACAGCTGGAAAAGATGCAGGGCGGACTCTGTGCCTACTGCGAGTCGGAGCTGACAGAAAAGAGGCATATCGAGCATTTTAGGCAGAGGTCATCTTTTGCCAAGCTGAGCTTTGAATGGGAAAATCTTTTTGGCTCGTGCAATCGTGAAGATAGCTGTGGAAAATTCAAAGATAAGCAATCGTATGATCCCAATGACCTCATCAAACCAGATGTCGATGATCCGGATCGCTTTTTAATTTTTTTAACGAATGGGAGGATTGTTCCCAGAGACGACCTAGATGGTGAGGAGCTGAAAAAAGCCCGGGAAACATTAAGGGTTTTCAATCTGGATCACGATAGGGGCCCATTGCGTTTTGCCAGAGAACAGGCGGTAAAAGGCTATTTGCAGACCATTGAAGAGTTCCAAGAACTGGCTGAAAATTATCCGAAGAAAGATTTGATACCACTACTGAGAGACGAGCTCGAAAAGATTGAAGGATTGCCTTATTTTACTGTTATCAGACACGCGTTTTTGAGATTTCTTTGAAAATCCCGAAGAGAAGAGAGCTACACAAATCGTCGCTTATATCGTATCCTTCTTATCCCATAGAGTATGGCTCAACTCTTTGATCGTATCGTGTATATTTTCATATAGCGGATAGCCTTCGAGCTTTTCGAAATGTGCGAGCAGTCTATCTCTCTTCCCTGCGAAAAAGAGCTCCATGAACTCATCGTCCAGCTCGTATAGCTGTCTGATAATATACCATAGACGAAGAAAATCCTCGTCGTAGGCTCCGAGAATCTCCGCGCTGAAACTTTCGAAACTCTCTTTGCCGCTCTTTTCGAAATCCTCCACGAGCACCTCTATCAAGGCGCCTATACAGCGACTCGGCACCGAATAGTAGAGCATCGATGCTGCTTTGGGCTCGGGTGCCTCCAGAGCACCCACGAAGACCCGTAGAGCTCTTTCGGTATCGGCATAGAGATTGGTGCGCAGACCTATGAGACCGATATCGCTGTGATAGTGTCTGCCGCAACCCTTCAGACAACCGCTGAAACCTATCGATATACGATATTTCAGAATCTTTTCATAGAGAATTTCGTCGATATCTCTCTTGATATCCCAGAGAGAGAGGGGACAGTATCTCGAACCGACACAGCTGCAGACTCTCGGCTTTTGCCTCCGGCTCTCTTTGGCCCCCTCCTTTACGAGATAGGCTCTCTGCATCGGATCGAGACGCACCTGTGTATTCCCATCCTCCCCCAAAACGAGCTCTATGGCCTCCTGCGTGAACTCTCCATAGTGCAGAGGCAGCTCCATATACGATATACCTTCTGTCGAAGAGAAAAAGGAGCTCCTCATCAGAAGCTCTCCCTCCCCCTCCAGTTTGGAGCCGTAGATATCCTCTATGGCGCAACGGATATACTCCATCCCCTTCTCGTCTATGAGATACCTGAACCTTGTTTTGCTACGACTGCCTCTAAAGCCTTCTTCACGGTAGAGTCCGACCACGGCGAAGAAGAGCCCGCAAGCCATTTCTGGGTCAAGAAAGATATCGGCGCTCAAGGCGGTATGACTGTTCTTGCCTCCGAGATAGAGGTTGAAGCCCTCCACACCGTCTCTTTCTGCCAGAGCCATGAGCAGGTCGTTGCCCCAAGGGTTGAAGAGCGGACTCTCCCGCCCTATTACGGCACTGTTGAATTTGCGCGGGATAGTCCCCATCCACTCCCGACTCCCTATGAAACGGGAACTTATCCTCTCTATGATGGGATATACCTCTATACGGGAATCTTCGGCTATTGCGTCGAAAGGATCGGTCACGACAGCCCTGAAGTTGTCCGTGAGGGTCTGTCTGAGCTCGAAACCCTCTTCGAGCAGAGAGCTGTATATACTCCATATATCGGCCGCTTCGATATCATGAAGCTCGAGCTGGGCTCTGGCGGTAACGACAAGACGCAATCGGTATCTTTGCGCGAAACGGCACAGTGTCGCCAGCTTTTTCAACTCCACTCTGCCGCCGTCGCAGCGGATTCTGAGCATATAGCTTCGCGCCTTGAGCTTGATATTGTAGATACCGTAGTTCTTGAGATAGAATCTCGTCTCCTCATCGGGATTTTCCCAATCCACTCTCTCCAAACTCCCGGCGAAATCGAAAGGAAGCAAAGCTTTTTTCAATCTCTCTATCTTGTTGACCTTCTCTGCCATACACAGCCTCTTTCAATGAATCTGATTACGATTCTACACAATTTTTCCTATTCCATATCTTTGAATCGCTATCTTGCCCATCCGACGAAAAGCCGGCAAGGACTCCTCTTTGGCATCAGGTAGCGCAAAGCCCGCCCCGATATTGACGACACTCAAGATAGATAAATGAAACTTCGATATGATTGCGCATATCGTACAAGTTTCTTGGGAGAAGCCCGAGACATAACAGTCCAACGGAGTTGAAAATGAGACGAATCGGATATATCCTGCTATTTACACTGGGGCTGGGCTCCACACTCCATGCCGCAGATATGCAAAGTGGCGAAAGGCTCTTCAAAGAGTACTGCTGGGGCTGTCACCATCAGACGGCAGAAGCTTTCGGTCCATCTTTCAGAAAGATAGCCAATACGAGGGATAGAGGCTCCATCATGGCTCAGATAGCCGACCCGGAACATACATACAAAGAACTGGGTTATAAGAGAAATTCTATGCCCTCTTTCGGGGATCTCAACTCCAGCCAACTCGAGAAGCTAACAGAGTTCATACTATCGTTCAAGGATAAAAAATGAGAAAGATTGCAAAGACCCTACTGCTTGCTTTTGTGCTCCTGGGCACGCTTCAGGCCAGAGAGAAACTCTTCGTGGTAGAGAGAGAAAATTCGGCACTTGCGGTGATAGATTTCAATCTCCTAACAAACGAGATAAAGAATATGAGAAACTGCAACCATGCCGTGGTCAAGTTCCGCGACAAGGACGGATATCTCATAAGCAGGGACGGCTATGTCATAAAGTTCGACCCGCTCAAGGAGAAGAAACTCAAGGAGTATAGAACATCCAAAAGCGCCATCGGCTTTATCGTTAGCGATAACTATGTAGCGGTGGCGAACTACGACAACAAAACGGTCGAGATTCTCGACAGAGACCTCAATCCCATACAGAGTATAAAGACAGGCAGCAGAAATGTAGGTATCAAGGAGTATGGAGAGAGGCTTATCTTCGCCTGTATGGACAGCGACGAAATATGGGTTATGAAAAATAGCGACCCGAAGGCTCGAAAGCCCCACTTCGAACTCGAAAAGAGATTCGAAAATATCGGCAAGGTTCCCTTCGATGCGATGATAGATAGAAATCTCTATGTAGTGGGGCTCTTCAACTCTCCTGAGATAGGTGTACTCGACCTCGATACGATGAAGTATAGAAAGGTACCGCTCCAACTCGACAAAAAGGAGCGTATCCTCAAGGTACCGCACTTCGGTTTCTGGAGTATTAGCGGCAAATATTTTTTCATTCCAGCCGTGGGCAACAAGAAGGTCTTCGTATTCGACCACGACTTCAAAGCCGTCAAATCGATAGAGGTCGAGGGCAATCCTGTATTCACCTCTCTAAGCCCCGACAAAAAGTGGCTCGCAGTGACTTTCAGCGGTAAGAAGTTCCCCATAGTACAGATTATAGATACCGAAAAGCTCGAGGTGGTAGCCCGTTACGAACTGCCCGGTTGGGTACTGCATGTGCGCTGGTCGAAAAATTCACCACATCTATATTTCAGTGTCAATACAGCCAATATGGTACTCGCCTACAACACATCGGACCCTGACCCGGCGAAGTGGTGGAAAAATTTCGAGTGGCCCGTACCCAAACCCTCGGGGATTTTCCTCTTCGACAAAGCCCCCGATTTGAAAAAGAGACCGTTCTGATGTTTAGGCTAAGCAATCTGATAGCCTCAGTACTCGAGGAGAGACCGGAGCGTTCTCTGAACGGTTCCATAATCATATGGAACTTCACCAACCGTTGCAATCTGGCATGCCGACACTGCTATAGTTACGCGGACCCCAACAGTAAGGATTTTCTCAGTACCGAATTTATCCTCTCCACCATTGCCGAGCTCAAAAAGGCCGGTATCCGTTTCGTGATATTCTCCGGTGGAGAGCCGCTGATTCGCAAAGATATCTTCGAAATATCATCCGCCATGAGAGAGGCTGGAATCGTCACCTATCTATCGACCAACGGACTCTACATAAACGAAAAGAGTGTAGATGCCATCATCGATACCTTCAACTATATCGGCATAAGTATCGACGGAATAGAAGAGGTGCACGACCACTTCAGAGGTTTGAAAGGGGCATATAGAAGGAGCCTCGACGCCATAGCGCTGATTCAGAAGCATGGCGGAAATGCCGGAATCCGCTTTACACTCACACAGGAGACGAAGGAGAGTTTCTACTCCATCTTCGAACTCGCCGAAGAGATAGCTGTAAACAAGATATATATATCTCATCTCGTATATAGCGGCAGAGGTCTGGATAATCTCAAGATGGATATATCACCAAAAGAGCGAAGAGAGTTCGTGGACTTTATCATAGAAAAGGCTTTCGACTATTACGAAAGCGGTAAAAAGATAGATATCGTCACGGGCAATATGGAGATGGACGCCATCGTCTTTCTCGAAAAGTTTTCGGCCCGCTACCCACACAAGAGAGAGGAGATGCTTCGCCGTCTCAGGGCCTGGGGAGGCAACAGCGCAGGTAGGAAGCTTGGCAATATCGACTGGATGGGCAATGTGAAACCCGACCCCTTCTTCCCCTTCACTATAGGCAATATCACCGAGCGCCCCTTTTCCGAAATATGGCTCGACGACGAGAATGAAATGCTTGCGAGACTCAGAGAGCATCCCAGAAGATTGGGTGGAAAATGCTCCGAGTGCGGAGTGATAGATATATGCAACGGAGGCTCGAGAAGCAGAGCATACGCCATAAGCGGCGAGCTCTGGGCGGAAGATCCGTCATGTTATCTCGAAGAGGAAACGAGAAGGATGGCCAATGGGTAGAGTCTATCTTACCGGCGCAGGTCCGGGAGATATCGAACTGCTTACGATAAAGGCCCTAAGAGTCATAAGAGAGGCCGATGTCATAATCTACGACAGACTCGCCAATCCCGATATACTCTCGGAGGCAAAAGACGGTTGTGAGTTCGTCTATGTCGGCAAGGAGGACAGCCGCCACACACTTCCACAGGAGGAGATAAACGAAACGATCTACCGCGCGGCTCTGAAGTACGAAAAGGTGGTACGACTCAAGGGTGGAGACCCTCTCGTCTTCGGAAGAGGCGGAGAGGAGGCTCTATATCTGAAAAAGAGAGGGGTGAAGTTCGAATTTATCCCTGGAGTGACCTCCGCCATAGCCGTACCGGAATATGCGGGCATACCGGTGACACACAGAGGTATAACCGTCTCCTTTCGCGTAGTGACTGGACACGAAGCTGCCAAGGAGAAGTCTCAGATACCTTGGGAGAACTACAAAACGGACGACACTATCATATTTCTGATGGGACTGCACAGATTGAGTTTCATAGTCGAAAAGCTCATAGAGATAGGCAAACCGAAAGATTTCCCCATAGCCGTTATCAGCAGGGGTACATGGCGCGACGAGAAGACTGTCACCGGTACCCTTGAAGATATATATGAAAAAGCCAAAGATCTGCCCACCCCCGCACTCATAGTGGTGGGAGAGGTCGTGAAACTACACGAAGAGCTCAGCTGGTTCGAAAGATAGATTTCTGTATAAGACTACTCCCAATCGGGGTCACTCGGTGGCGGTCCAAGATCTGCTTTGCTTCGTTTCGGTTTGACTATCTCTCCCAAGATAATCAATTTCGGAGCTTCATAGACGGCCTTTTTTAGAAACTTGCGTCTCTTTTCGCTTTGCGCCGTCCTTTTTTCGGCACTTTCAGCTCTCTCCTCTTTCTCTCTTTTCATAGAAACCCTCCTTCTTGGCTTTATTATACATCACGAAACATAATGCGAGCAGTTGGGCTGGATTGGGGCTCTGCAGACCGTCGATTCTTCATTCTTATGAGTGATTGGATAGAATTTCCCATCACTATGGAAGCGGAGCGGATGTGGACAGTTTTTTGCCTGATTACAGGGATCCCATATTTAGTATCATTCTCATTCTTCTTATAGCCTTCGCCATCTCGATAGCGTCGTACGGTTGGAGTATATACAGACAGGAGAGACTCAAAAGAAGACTCTTCGGCTTTCTCGACAGATTCGACAGCGGCACCTGCGCTCTGGAGGAGGAGAACATACCTTTCGAAGAGGGTATGGAGAAACCTCTACTGATGCTTGCAAGAGCCTACGAGAAGAGCGGCGACTACTCCAGGGCCATAAGTATATGTCTCTATCTCATAAGACATACGAGAGACGACGAGATTCTGATATATCTGGGCAAGGTCTATCTAAGGGCTGGTTTTCTGAAGAGAGCCGAAGATATATTCGAAGAGATAATATCCAGACATCCGAGAAGGAAAGATGTACTCTACAATCTGGAACTTCTCTACGAAACTCTGCACGACTACGAAGGAGCGAAAGAGGCTCTCGAGGCTCTCGAGGCACAAGGGGAGAAGATATCCCGACTTTCGAAATATATAGAGTATCGCCAGATAGTCTCGAAAAACGATCTGAGCCCTTCGAAAAAGGTCGAAGCGCTCTGCGAACTACTCGGAGAGGAAGATTCGCTCTATCGCCCCGTTATCAGACAGCTCTTCGCTCTGAATACCGAATCGGCATGGGAGAGTGTGAAGGAGGAGAGGGTGGAAGAGATTATGGATATACTCTGGTATCTTCCATATTCGCAACTTCAATTGGATATAATTAAAAGAAGTAAAAAACTCAGCGCTCTCTACTTCGCGAGGGGAGATATCGAAGATGTCGTCAAAGAGTGCGGTATATTCGAGCTGGATATGTTGTGTGCCGCGAGAAAAAGCGGCTTCAGAGATGGGGATATGCTCTTTTCGTACCTCTGCAGAGAGTGCAAAAACAGTTTTCCCGTATCTTTCGAGCGCTGTCCCGAATGTATGGCGGTAAATTCTATAGAGGTGGAGGAGTCGCTTGCCAAAAAAAGAGATGAAACGGGTGAAACTCTATTGTGACGGTTCCAGTCTTGGAAACCCCGGGCCCGGAGGCTACGGAGGTATCTTGGAGTACAAGGGCTCACGGCGCAACTACAGCGGCGGTGAAAAATATACCACCAACAACCGTATGGAGCTCAAGGCCGTGATAGAGGGATTGAAAATGCTCAAAGAGCCCTGCGAAGTGGAGGTCGTAACCGACAGTTCGTATGTGGCCAGGGGTATAAACGAGTGGCTTGCATCATGGATGCAGAGAGATTTCAAAAAAGTCAAGAATCCGCAGCTGTGGAGAGAGTATATCGCTGCGGCCAAAGAGCACAGAGTTTCGGCCAGATGGGTCAGAGGACATGCGGGACATCCCGAAAACGAAGAGTGCGACGCCATGGCACGCAGGGAAGCCCAAAAGATGAAGGAGTTTTGAATCTATGAAAGATTATCGGAGATTAGAAGAGAGACTGGGATACCGATTCGAGGACGAAGGTCTCATCATAGAGGCCCTGACCCACAAGAGTTACAAAAAACCCTACAACAACGAGCGTCTCGAATTTCTCGGAGATGCCGTACTCGATCTGATAGTGGGGGAGTTTCTCTTCAGAGAGTTTCCCGACAAGGATGAGGGGATACTATCCAAAATAAGAGCCTCTCTCGTAAACGAGAGCGGTTTCGCGCTGCTGGCCAAAAAGATAGGGCTGGGAGACCATATCTATCTCTCCGCCGCCGAAGAGAACAATGGCGGCAGAGAGAAGCCATCTCTCCTCTCCAATGCCTTCGAAGCCGTCATAGGCGCCATCTATCTGGAAGCCGGCCTGCAAAAGAGTCGGGAGATAGCGGTGAAGCTCATACGGGAGAGTTATCCCCGTATAGACCTCGATACCCTCTGCAAAGACTACAAGACGGCTCTACAGGAGCTCACACAGGCTACACACGGTGTCACTCCGGACTATATCCTCGTGGGTGCGAGCGGACCGGACCATAGAAAAGAGTTCGAAATCGCGGTGGAGCTATCCGGCAAGGCCATAGCCAGAGCGAAGGGGAGAAGCAAGAAACAGGCTCAGCAGAAGGCGGCCGAGATAGCGCTCAAAAAGCTCAGAGAGGAGAGAGGATGAACAGCTTCGGAGAGAGATTCAGCTTCACCACATTTGGTGAGTCGCACGGCAAAGCCATAGGCTGTATCGTCGATGGCATACCTGCGGGGCTGGAGGTGGACGAAGCCTTCATCCAGGCCGAACTCGACCGCAGGAGACCAGGCAAAACGGAGCTCGAGACCGCTCGAAAAGAGCCCGACAGGGTGGAGATACTCTCCGGAACATTCGAAGGCAGAAGCACAGGCACACCGATAGCCATGCTCATCTTCAACCAGGACAAGAGAAGCAGAGACTACGACAATGTCAAGGCTCTCTTCCGTCCCGGTCATGCCGACTTCACATACTGGCACAAGTATGGCATCAGAGACTACCGTGGCGGCGGACGAAGCTCCGCGAGAGAAACTGCGGCGAGAGTGGCTGCCGGAGCCCTTGCCAAACTCATGCTCGGAAAGCTCGGTATCGGGATAAGAGCGGGGATTTGCGAAATAGGGGGTATAGAGGGAAGGGAGGAGAGATTCGACTTCGAGCACGCGATAGAGAGCGAACTCAACGCTCTCGACCCGGAAGTGGAGAGTGCCCAGAGAGAGGCCATCATGCAGGCCAAAAGAGATCACGACTCGATCGGCGGTGCGGTCTTGACGGTCGCCTCCGGAGTACCTGCGGGGCTGGGAGAGCCTATCTACGGAAAGCTCGACGCCATGCTGGCCGATGCGATGATGAGTATAAACGCCGCCAAGGCCGTCGAGATAGGCAACGGCATAGAGGCTGCAAGAATCAGGGGAAGCAGGAACAACGACCCCATAAGACCCGAAGGCTTCGAAAGCAACAATGCCGGCGGAATTCTGGGCGGTATAAGCAACGGCGAAGAGATAGTGGTAAAAACCTACTTCAAGCCCACCCCTTCGATATTCAAAGAGCAAAAGAGTGTCAATATAGAAAACGAAGCGATCGAATATAAGCTCAAGGGCAGACACGACCCGTGTGTGGCGATAAGAGGAAGCATAGTGTGCGAGGCGATGATGGCGATCGTGCTCGCCGACGCACTCCTGCTGAATATGGGCTCGAGGATGGAGTATCTCGAGAGAGTCTATAACGGATAGCCGGATGTCCCTATCCTGCGACAAAGAGAAGAAGAAGCCTCTCGTCTCCATTCTCATCCCCATGCACAATGCACAGGAGTATATCTGCGACACGCTCGAGAGCTCTCTGGCACAAAGCTGGAAAAAGCTGGAGATAGTGGTGGTGGACGACGGCTCCGAAGATGCCGGTGCAAAGCTCGTGCAGGACTATTGCCGAAAATTCCCGAATATACGGCTATATAGACAAAAACACTCGGGTGCACCGAGGGCGAGAAATCTCGCTTTCGAAAAGTGCCGTGGAGAGTATATACAGTATCTCGATGCCGACGATCTGCTGAGCGAAAACAAAATCGAGGCTCAGATGAGACTTTTTGAAAAATATGGAAACGAGATAGTCTGCTCGTCGAAATTTTCATACTTCAAAAAGAGTCCGCAAGATGCGAAAGCAGTCCGACAGAGGATAGACAGAAGCTACGACTCAGGACTGGACTGGCTCGTGGATGCCTGGAGCGGAGGGGGTTTCGGTGTGGTCATGGGGTGGCTGACACACCGCTCTCTCATAGAAAAGGCCGGTCCATGGAACGAAACACTGCTCAAAAACCAGGATGGAGAGTTCTTCTGCCGTGTACTACTCGAAGCCCGAAAGGTCATACTCTCGGAGGATACGATGGTCTACTACAGAAGAAGCTCAGAGCATTCAGTCTCTTCCGTGCGCCGCAGAAGCGCCGCCGTATCCACTCTCGAGAGTCTGAGACTCTACGAGAAACATACGGAGGGTCTGGAGCACCCAGGACTCAGACAGGCCCTCGCCACCACCTTTCTCAACTTCATCATCAATTACTATCCCGCTTTCGAAGAGCTCAGAAGAGAGGCCGAGCGCGAAATAGAGAGACTCGGCTTCGACCGCTATACACTCCCCTTTCCCGGCAGACTCTCATATCTCTCCCGCATCGTCGGATACCACAATGTAGTGAAACTGAAGTATCTCATCTCGCTATACAGGAGAGGATGACTCATCTACTCCTCTACCCCTTTCGCTACCACCAGCAAACTATCCCGCGCGGCTTTTGGGCATATTATAATTTTTGAATATCGAAGTTGATGAGTTTTGCCTGCACAACCACCACAAACCTTCCAACATGAGGGTCTTTTGAGCGCTTTTGCTATCTCGAAACTACAAGATGGATAGGAGTCTGTCGGCTCACTGGGAGTATTTAAATTTCTGTATCACCCGAGAAAAACCATAATATAGGGGGCTTCTTCGAGATTTTAGGGTGAAAGCCGGGGCAAAACTCTCAGTGTGTCGTGCACACACTGCATACATCGAACGATTTGAATATCAGCTCTATGGGTGCGTCCGCGCTCTCCCCCTCGAGAGCCCCATGCAATATCCCCTCTTCGGCATCGGAAGCTACGAGATTCCATTGAGTGGGTGTAATGATACTGTAATCGGCTATGAGCCCCTCTTCTATCTCTACCCTGTGAATCAGTGAACCTCTTGCTGCCTCCACCACTCCCCAGCCTACGCCGCTTTGGGGAAACTCTCCGGGTTCGATGTAGCTCTCCTGCGAAAGGTCGATGCCGGCTATCAGCTCCCGACAGTAGTGTAGAAGCGAGGCTATTTCACACACTCTTGCCATTATACGGCTCAACAGTGAATCGCCATATCTTCTGTGAGCCTCTCTGATAAGAGGTCTCTTCGCCACCATAGCCCTTGCCAGAGGTCCCGTTTCGTAGTGTCTGCCTCTGTATCTTACACTGTTGGCCCCCGATTCCGGGACAAAAGACTCCTCTATATAGTCTGGTCGGAGGCTGGGGTAGTACCTCGTAGCCATCGATTTGCCCTGTCTGAAGATGCCGTTTTCACCGAAGACTATGAATCTGTCTCTGCTTCTACCGAGCCTCTCCCAGCCTCTCTCCATAATCAGACGCATAGCCTGGGGCAGATATCCATCCATCCGTAGAATATTCTCTATCTTTTCGCACTCTTCTATGCTTCTAAAGTCGGTATCGACTATATATCGGGTGAAATATCCTATCAGCTTCTCGAGAGAGTAAAGAAGAATACTCTTCTCACGGATTGTGGGCTCGCATACCACACCTCCGGGTATGGCGTATGAGTTGTGGGGGTACTGACCCGCCACTACGGCAATCATCGAAGCTGCTGTTCGCGAAGGCTCGATGGCTGCCTGTATGGGGCTCTTCATCCCAAGTAGCGGCGCTATAGTGAGAAAGAACCATTTGAAGTGGTTCTGTATCATCTCGAGAGTGAGTGTAAGCTCTCTGAGAGCCTCCGCCTTCGCAGTGAGCTTCGGATTTCCCATTGCACTCTCCAGAGCCCTGACAGTCGCCATGAGATGGGCGTGACCGCATATCCCGCAGACCCTGGGATTGATGACGAGGGCATCCATCGCCTCTCTGTTTCGAAGAATCTTTTCAATTCCTCTACTCGAGAAAAAGGATGTGGATACAGCTCTTAGCCGTCCGTTTTCGACTCTGTAGGAGAGAGAGACCTCACCTTCGACCTTCTCTATCAGCCTTAGCGTCCTGCTCACTCCTCATCCTCCAGTATGCGCCTGTGAAATCTATCTATCCTGAAAGCCTTGGCCACTCCTGCGAGACTGAGATAGGCCCTTTTGGAGACTCCCAGCGGAAGCCTTGCCGGAATACCCATATGCTTTTCGGTACGCCACAGACCTCTCGTGGGGAAATCGGCTTCGGTACAGCCGTGACAGGGCTCTCCGACTCTCGTTTTGGAAGATACCCCGTTCCAGAGAATCATGTTGCAGCTTCCTGCGCTGTATGTCCCTCTGCATCCGTGCTCATAGAACATACACCCCTCGAGATGACCGAAATCGTGTCTGTCTATCTTGTATTCGAAATATTCGTTTCTGCTGCATCCATCGTGAACGGTATAGCCGTAGTACTCTTTGGGACGCCTGTAGCTATCCAGAGGCAGGCTCCCGCCCTGAGCAAGTGCGGTGATAACAGATACGACTATTTCGGGATGCACGGGACAGCCCGGCAGGGATATGCTCTTTTCGAAAAAGTCCGAAAAGCCATCCAGCCTTTTCTCGCCGTCGAAATGCAGACCGCTCCTATCCTCGCCGCCCGCCGAGAATATACCTCCGTAGGTGGCACAGGTACCTACGGTGAGAATGTGGCTGCAACTCTTCGCGAAGTGCTCGAGCATATCCCTCATTCTCACCCCTTTTTTGCTCAATCCGGCACAGAGTGCACCGTCTATGAGGAGGATATCGCACTCCATCTCTTCGTAGTTGTCCAATATCTCGTCCAGAGAAGATAGTGAAGGTAGCAGAGGGTGGTAGAGCCAGTCGAAAGATTTTTGAAACTCTTCGAGAGAGGGGTGGTTGAGCAGTGAGTGCGCATTGGCGTTGCAGGCCAGCTGGGAGAGCCACAGAAGAAGCTTTTTCTCCGCCATCTCCTCAGACCCCCAGGGCTCTATAGATATTTTCGGATATATCTTCTATATACGACTCCAGAGCTTTTGGCAACATTCTCTCCCCGTAGAGAAAGACCATCCCGCCCAGATAGCCCATAAAGAGTCCGAATGCGGTGAAAAAGTCCTGATTTCTCAACTCTTCGTTCGCAACCCCCTCTTCGAAAAAGATCATTATTTCGGTGATGAATTCGTTTACGCAAACCATACCTTCACATCCGTCGCTAAAGACCTCTCTATTGCTCAGATAGACCCTCAGAAAGAAATCTATCATCTGCGGCTCGTCTCTGGCGGTTTCGAAATAGATACGAACTATATCCTCTATCTTCTCTCTCGAACTCTTCTTGCTTTCGTTGACCTCTCTTATTCGGATAGCCAGATATGACGATATATATCTTATCGCCTCCTGCGCCAACTCCTCTTTCGAGTGGAAGTAGTTGTAGAGATTTCCCGAACTCATCCCCAGCGAGCCCGCTATATCGGGAATGGTACTCCTGTAGTAACCCTTTTCGGCAAAGAGTTTGAGAGCACCTACGACAATCTGTATCTTCCTATCCCTCTTCTCTTCCACATTAAACCCCTTCCGGAAAATAGAATGACTATATTTTACAACTTTTTTAGTCCGACAAGCACTCTTCGACTGCCGGCAACAGACTCTTTCGCATCTTCTGTAGAGTGCTTTGGAAAGCCTCGTATCCCATACCATCCGGATCCCTATAGGGGATATGGAGACTTTCTGCAGCCTTTTCGTAGAGGGGACAGCTCTCTCTGGCCTTGTCGCATACCGTCACGAGAAGATCGAAAGGCGCCTCGTCATCGAGCTCTTCGATAGCTTTCGAGTGGTACTCGTCTCTCCAGATAGCTCTCTCCTTCAGGACTCTTTCGGCATTGGGATTTACTCTTCCCTGCGGCCTGCTGCCGGCACTGAAGGCCCTTATCCCTTTCTCGGAGAGTTCGGCGTTTATCAGAGCCTCCGCCATGATCGATCTACAACTGTTTCCCGTACAGAGTACCAATACCTTCTTCAACTCTTCAATCCTTTCGAAAAAAGCAGATCCATACTTCCGAAAAGCTCCAACGCCTCTTTCAGACAGATGAAGGAGTGGTTGTAGGGGTGGGGAAGTTTTATCTTCTCCATCTTCGCCGCCGCTTCGAGCTTCTCTATCTTCGCCGCATGGGCACCGAAGAGGATGAGTTTCACATCGTAGGCACTCAAAGCATCGAGCAGACTCTCCATAAAGGGACGCCACAACGATATATGCTTTCCTGAATTGGCGGCACCGTCGAAGACGAGAGAGCTGTTGAGCAGAAGTACGCCGGCATCGCTCAGCTTGTCTTTGAGTTCATCCATCGTCTCTATCATTCCATCCTTCGCTATCGAGGCGATGGCGCTCTGCGACAGGTCGCCACACTTCAACTCTCCGGCGGCGACAAGAAGCATCTTCATGAAATTTCTCAGGCTCGTGGCTCTGTTGACCTCTTTGCATAATCCCTTTTCACAAAATATCCTATCCACCCTGCCGTCTATGAAGGCGTAGCCCGTGGCACTCTCTCTTCTGGGATAGGGGTCCTGTCCGAAAAGTATATACTTCACCTCATCGGGCTCCATGGCATCGAAAGCCGCCAAAAGCCTCTCTTTTCCGGGCAGGTACTCCCTGTTTTCGAGCAGATACGAGAGATATTCGGCAGGCAGTTTTTCGAGCGCCCCGGCGATTATAGGCCGCCAGCCTCTCCTGCATCCGCCGCTGAGGATGAGAGAGGGAGTATCGGATTCTCTTTTCAAAGCTCTCTGGGGTCTACGAGCCTGCCGGCTATCGCACTCGCGGCGGCCACGGCGGAGTTGGCGAGATATATCTCCGAACTTCTCGCACCCATTCTACCTACGAAATTTCTGTTCGTCGTGGATACGCACTTCTCACCATCACCCAATATTCCCATATAACCGCCGAGGCAGGCTCCGCATGTCGGGTTGGAGACTACGGCACCCGCTTCGATGAGAGTATCTATCAGCCCCTCCTTCTCGGCCTGCATGAATATCTTCTGAGTCGCCGGCGTAACTATCATTCTCGTGCGTCTGGCCACCCTCTTGCCTCTGACTATATCGGCGGCTATTCTGAGATCTTCGAGTCTGCCGTTGGTGCAACTGCCTATCATCACCTGGTCTATCTCTATATTTTCCGATGCGGCATCCTCGATATATCTGCCGTTACTCGGCAGAAACGGAAAGGCCACTACGGGCGAAAGGGTATCGAGGTCTATCTCTATCACCCTGCAGTATCGGGCGTCGGCATCGGAGCGGTGGATTTTGGGTTCGGCTCTCAGCCCGCCGTTGAGCTTCGCTCTCTCGTCGAGATACTCGAGGGTGATATCGTCCACCTCTATGATTCCGTTTTTCGCTCCGGCCTCTATGGCCATATTGCATATACTGAATCTGTCGTCCATACAGAGATGGGCTATACCCTCACCCGTAAACTCCAGAGCTTTGTAGAGTGCGCCATCGACACCGAGTATCCTTATGAGCTCCAGAATGATATCCTTGCCATAGACATGTCTCCCCGGTCTGCCCTTCAATACGACCTTGATCGTCTCGGGGACCTTGAACCAGTTACCGCCGGTTATTATGGCGAAGGAGATATCCGTACTCCCCATTCCTGTACTGAAGGCGCCCAAGGCTCCGTGGGTGCAGGTGTGGCTGTCGGCCCCTATGATTACATCTCCCGGCACCACGAGACCCTTTTCGGGAAGGAGTGCGTGCTCTATACCCATATCCTTCTCGTCGAAAAAGTATTTCAGCTCGTGTTTGTATGCGAAATCTCTGCTTATTTTGGCCTGGTTGGCACTTGCGATATCCTTCGCGGGTATATAGTGGTCCATCACTATGGCGAATCCGTCGGGATTGGCGAGCTTTTTGGCACCGCTCTCTTCGAAGGCCTTTATCGATATCGGTGTGGTGATATCGTTGCCGATGACCATATCTATATCCACTCTCACAATCTCCCCCGCCTTCACCTCTGTGCCGGCATGTTCGGAGAATATCTTTTCCGTTATAGTCTGTCCCATTCTGCATCCTTGCTCGATTCTTCGCTATATTCTACACGGAAGAAGAGGAGATGGACTCCGCCTCCTCTCCCGAACGATTCGCGTGATTATATCCAAAAGCGTTCTTGGCAAAGCTTCTTTCTCGATACTTCGTCGTCGAAGGAGCGATATGCCTCGCTAAGCTTCCGCATCTGCTTTTTCGCTCTTTATTCCAGTAGCGCTGAAACGGAGTATGAAGCATGCCCCCTCTTCTCTGTTTTCCACATCGAGTCGGGCATCGAGTCTCTCGGCTATCTGTCTGCTCATATAGAGCCCTATACCGGTACCTTTGCCCTCCTCCTTCGTCGTGAAGTGAGGTTCGAATATCTTCTCTATCGGACTTACATCGATTCCCCCCGCACTATCCTCTATCTCGACTCTCGGGCTCTTCTTGTCGCCGATAATCCTTATCGTGACCCTGCATCTGCGCTCTCCCTTTTGTGTACAGGCGTCCCTAGCATTGGATATTACATTCAAAAGAAGGTGTTTGAAGCCGTTTTTCGAACCAAAGATCTCTATCTTCCCCTCCCTCGATACCTCCACATCGACCCTGTTTTTCATCAGGTCATCCTTCAACAGAAGCAGTGTCTCTTCGACAGCCTGAGAGATATCGAAATACTCTTCCTTCCTTTTGGGTCTGAAGAACTCCCTGAATGTTTCGAGTGTTTTGACCATATGATCGATCTGCATATGTATATTCGAGGAAAACTCCTTTATGTAGCTACCATCGACCCTTCCATCGTCGTAATCCCCTTTTAGAAGATCGGCATAGAGGCTCAGAGAGCTCAGCGGCTGTTTCCACTGATGAGCCACCGCATCGAGCATCTCTCCTATGGCCGCCATCTTCGACTGCTGCATCAGCAGTTTTTCACTCGTTCTTCTCTCTTCTATCGATCTGGCCAACGCTCTGTTGCGTTCGTTGAAACTTTCGGCCAAAGAGGCAAGTTCATCGTTGGAGCCCACATGTAGTTGCATCTCGTAGTCGGCTTTTTTAAGCTGTTCACTCAAGGAGACTATAGGTGTAATCACATTCATTCTCAGATAGAAATAGCCAAAGAGTGCGAAGAGCAAAGAGGAGATCACCGTTGTCCACACAATGGCGTCGAAAAGGTTGTCTATATCTTTCAAAACGACCTTTTGTGATATCCCCACCAACATCTGCCAACCGGTATGGGGAAAATAGAAAAACGCCAATACACTTCTATCGTGCAGTATGGGATCACTCTCCTTTTGCGAAACAAAATTTAGGGGGGAATTGGCCGGATTTCGTCTCATCCACTCCATCTCTCCAGCTATTCTAAGAGCTTCTTTTCGTGTAATCTCGCTCGAATTTTCGGCCAGCTTCAGAGCAAGCTCCTCGTTGCCATCGAAAGAATCGTGTCTTTGGAGTCTGTCGAAAATTTCGCTATCGTACTTCACTCTTCCCAGAATATCTGAAGATGCCGTCACGATATTGCCGACTCTGTCTCTCAAGATGAAATAGCGGTCATGGCTATCTTTCAAAGAGCTGAAGATGTTGTCATATTCACTCCCCAGACTCACATCCACACTTGCAACACCTACGAAGCTCTTCCCTTCGTAGATGGGTGAAACCACCGTAATCATGGAGATATGGGTCACAGGGTCGCTATATAGTCTGGTCCAGAAGGTCTCGCCTCTTTTGAGATATCTCCCTATGGTGTAGAATTCCATCTTTCTAAAAGGTATGGCACTCTTCCTCTCATAGCCGGGTATCTTGGAAAAACCGCCACTCTCGTCTCTACTGAAAAAACAGGAGCTCTCTCTTCTTGCCATATCCTCTTCGAACCAGACTCCGGCACTTACGATATCGCTCTCTTCGAAATTTTTCAAGAGTCTCGGCAAGACTTCGCAGACCTTTTCATCATCGGCGACAGAAGCGATATCTACAGCCAAAGTCTCTTCTCTTTTCTGATCTACGAGTAGCTCTCTTATCACACCGGCGGTTTCCAGCGCTATTCTCTCTTTCGCTCTCTCCATCAGATGGGCACTTTTGATATAGGAGAAACTCTCCATCACCACCATCAGGTAGAGCAGACCACCGACGATAAAGAGCAGCATCGCTTTGGCTCTTAGGCTTTCATACCATCTTCTTCTCATGATTAAATCATACTGAAATTTTTTTTATAAATTCTTGAACAATATTATTTTTACGGTAATTTAATTGTAATTGAAAGAAAAAAATAGTACAAATGTCGCAAATATTGCCGGATAGATAGGATAGAGATGAGAGAAGAGAGCGAAATTTTCGATTTTACACGCACGAGTGACGCCTGTATCAAGTGTGGACGATGCATACCTGTATGTACAATCCATCGTATCAATCCCGATGAAACCACATCGCCAAGAGGCTTCATAGACCTGCTGGGTGCATATGAGAGAGGAGAGTTGGATCTGGACGAAACGGCCAAGGATATCTTCGAAAGCTGTTTCCTCTGTACCGCCTGTACCGAAGTCTGCCCCAATTCACTGCCGACGGATATGCTCATAGAGGAGGTCAGGCGCGATATAGCCGACAGATATGGCATAGCGTGGTTCAAAAGGGCCTTTTTCCTGCTATTGAGACATCGGTGGCTAATGGATGCGATGATGAAACTCGGCTACACTTTTAGAACCTGTGCCTTCAGCGAGGAGCCTCGAAAGGGAGGGATGCTGCCAAGATTCAGGCTGCCGATAATCAAAAGCGCAAGACTTCTTCCCAGCCTCGCCAAAACGAGCTTTCTCAACACCTATCCCGAAAACATTCCGCAGGGCAAAGGCAGAAGAGTGGCGATTTTCATAGGCTGTCTGGCAAACTACAACTACACCGGCATAGGCGACTCCCTCCTCTATATCCTCAAAGAGCTCGAAATCGACGCCTTCATCCCCAAAGCGCAGAAGTGCTGCTCGGCACCCGCCTACTTCACAGGCGACTTCTATACGGTCGAGAAACTCGCCAAAGAGAATATAGAGTATTTCGAAAGTTTCATAGACGATGTAGAGGCGATAATAATTCCGGAAGCCACCTGCTCGGCCATGATAAAACATGACTGGGAGATATTCTTCAGAAACAGAGCTATGGAGCTCTGGGCCGATAGGGCCAAAAGAGTCTCGCAAAAGATATATATGGCCACCGAGTGGCTCGAAAAGCATACCGAACTCTCCTCGCTTCTTGAAGAGAGAGGAGCGACAATGGCTGAAACGGTGACCTATCACGATGCCTGTCATGCCCGAAAGGTACAGGGGATATATAAAGAGCCCAGAAAACTTCTCGGATACAATTATCGGATTTCGGAGATGAGCGAAGCGGGACGCTGTTGCGGTTTCGGCGGAGTTACGATGCAGACGGAAAAGTACCATCTCGCGAAGGCGGCCGGCGCCCCCAAAGCCGCCATGATAGAAGAGAGCGGCGCCGATATCGTCAGCGCCGAGTGCAGTGCTTGCCGTATGCAGATAAGCGCCTCTTTGCACGCGCGCGAAAGCGAAGTGATATTCAAAAACCCCATCGAACTGATAGCCGACGCCCTGAAAAAGGGGAAGAGAGAGGAGTGACTACTCCCCTTCGAAGATGATGAGATCGTATCTGCTCTTTTTCACGATCGCCTTGCCGGTAGGTACGGAGCCGTGTCTGTTGACTCTGCTGAGCTCCTCTCTGAGATACTCTATCTCCTCCTCCATCTTCTCCATCTGCTCTTTCAGACGCAAAATCACATCGACTCCCGCTATGTTGACACCCATGTCTCTCGTGAGTCTGAGTATCATCTTCATTCTGTCTATATCTCTCTGGGAGTAGAGTCTCATTCTCCCCTGCGTACGGGCCGGCTCTATCAGACCGTCTCTCTCGTACTGCCTGAGAGTCTGAGGATGGATATCGAGCATATTCGCCACTACGCTGATAAGATATACAGGTTCGTCATAGCTATGCATCATCTCACTCCTTTCTATTCGGGAAGCTTCTCTTCGCACATTTTGCGCAACTCTTCGGGCAGAGCATCGACATCGGGTATGACGACATTGGCCACGAGGAAGAGATCACCTTTCATACCCGTACGCCTGTCTGTGAACCCCTTGCCCTTGAGCCTGAATTTCTGTCCGTTCTTGGTATTTCGGGGAACCTTCAGAGTCACCTCCTTTTCGGGAGTGCGAACCTTCACTTTCCCGCCGAAAAGCGCATATTTCAGAGCTATGTCTATATTTTTGTAGAGGTCGTTACCCTCTCTTCTATACTCCGTAGATGGTGCCACATCCACGGTTATGAGCAGATCGCCTCTTTGCCCCTGATAGCTCTTCCCCTTGCCTCGGACCCTGAGTGTCTCACCGCTCTTGATACCGGCAGGTATCTTGATATCGAAACTCTCCCCTTCAGGGGTGCTTACATGGTGCTTGCCGCCGAGTACGGAGACATTGAAAGGTATCGTGATTCTGGCTCTCGTATCCAGATCCGGTGCTCCGAAACCGGAAAAACCGGATCTTCTCTCTCCGGCACTGCCAAAGCCTCCGAATCCGCCGAAACCGCCTCCGCCTCCGAACATCGCCCGCAGAATCTCTTCGAGATCCACATCGGCACCCTGGCTGCGTGCGAAATCGCTGAAGTTCTGACCGCCGAACATCTGATCTCCGAAGCGATCGTAGCGAGCCTTCTTCTCGGGATCGCTTAGAACCTCATAGGCAGCGTTTATCTCCTTGAACTTCTCCTGGGCTTCGGGATCCTTGTTTATATCGGGATGGTACTTTCTCGCAAGTTTCCTGTACGCCTTTTTTATCTCCTCGGCAGAGGCGTTTTCACCAACTCCCAATGTTTCATACAGACTCTTTGCCATCTTGACTCCTCATTCTCTTTATCCTATCGAATCTTCAAAAGCGCCGAAACCCCAGATTGTACAAGTTCGGCAATACTCGTTCCAATAGTTTTGCCGGATTATATCAAAAAACTTTAGTCAAAGTCAATCAACTTTATCGTTTTAGTGCAGGAAGTGTCTCACTCCCGTAAAATACAGGGCTATTCCGTGCTCATCGGCAGCCTCTATCACCTCATCGTCCCTGATACTTCCGCCAGGCTCTATGACGGCGCTCACACCGGCCTGTGCCGCGGCATCGATGGAGTCTCTGAAGGGGAAGAAGGCTTCGCTCGCCATCACCGCACCTGTGACATCGAGTCCCATCTCTTTGGCCTTCTTCAGTGCGCACTGTGCCGCATCGACACGGGAGGTCATACCCATCCCCACTGCGACCATGGCCGAATCTTTGACATAGACCACACAGTTGGATTTGGTCATTCCCGCTATCTTCCAGGCTATCTCCATATCTCTCATCTGTCTCTCGTTAGCACTCTTGCGGCTGACGAGTTTCGCACCCTCGACCTCATTGTCACATATGCAGTCGGCTACCTGATAAACGAAGCCTCCGTCTATATGTTTGAAATTGGCTCTATCTCCGGCCCTGAGCAGTCTGTCACTCTTTTGCGAAAAGAGTTTGAGTCTCTTCTTCTTTTCGAAAATCTCGACGGCTTCTGGAGTGAAATCTCCCGCTATTATCACTTCGAGAAATATTTCGTTCATCTTTTCGGCAAGCCGGGCATCCACTACCCCGTTGACCGCCACGACACCTCCGAATGCCGAAACGGGGTCGCACTTGAGAGCCTCCACATAGGATTCGAGCAGAGTATCTTTGAGGGCGAAGCCGCAGGGATTGCCGTGTTTGACTATACAGACCGCGGCTCTGTCTCCGAAGCTGGACGCTATAGCCAGAGCTCCGTTCATATCCGTCATATTGTTGAAACTCGCCTCTCCCTTTATCTGGAAGAAGTGTCTCTCGAAGTAATCTCCAAACTGATAGAGTGCCCCCTGCTGATGCGGATTCTCGCCATATCTGGTATCGAAGACCTTCCTCCCCGTGATGAATTGACGATTTCCGAAACCTCCATTGAAACGGCCGTTCATATAGTTGGCTATCATGGCGTCGTATGCCGCCGTATGCTCGAACGCCGCTATCATCAACTCTCTTCTAAATTCGTAATCGTCTTCGCCCTTCTCTATCGCCTCCAGTACCCTCTCGTAATCGGCACTGTCGGTGACTATCAGTACATCTTTGAAATTTTTGGCCGCCGAGCGTACCATAGTGGGGCCACCGATATCTATATTCTCTATTATCTCGGCGAAGTCGTCGGTCCTGGCTACCGTCTCGGCGAAAGGATAGAGATTGACACAGACCAAGTCTATAGCCTCCACTCCCAGCTTCCGTGCCTCCTGCAGATGGGTTTCGTCATCTCTTTTGTAAAGTATGCCGCCGTGTACATAGGGGTTGAGCGTCTTCACTCTCCCCCCGAAACACTCGGGGAATTTGCTTATTTCGTCTATCTCCGTGACCTTCACGCCGGCCTGCGAGAGTTTTGCGTATGTCCCTCCGGTCGAGACTATCTCCCAACCCAGCTTTTCGAGCCCTTTCGCGAACTCGACTATACCGCTCTTGTCACTCACACTCAACAGTGCTCTCATCGTCCACCTTTGATAATTTGATATTTTTCATTGAATATATGAATTATATCCTATCTCGGGTAAAACGATTTCTCCGCACACGGGCGCGCTTGGCTCTCTCATGAGATCGAGAGCAACTCATCGACTCTGCACAGTGGCGAATCACACTATGGTAAAATAGGCGAAATTTATACGAAAGAGCGGAGGATGCAGATAGAAGAAGAGAATACCAATACTCTTTTGGAGGCGGAAAATCTGGGGCATGCCTTCGACTATACCCTGTACAAAAATGTGAATCTGAAGATAGGAAGAGGAGAGAGTGTCGCCATCGTAGGGCGCAGCGGAAGCGGAAAATCTACGCTTTTGCACAATCTTTCCGGCTTTCTCAAGCCGATGGAGGGCAGAGTCGTGCTCTTCTCGCAGGAGCTCTACTCCATATCCGAGAAAAAGATGGAGAGGCTCCGAAGAGAGAGTATAGGTATAGTCTTTCAGATGCACTATCTCTTCAAGGGGATGAGCGGCAGAGAGAATATAGAGATAGCTTCCATACTGGCGAAAGAGTCTGTGGATGAAAGGATTCTCGAAGCCCTGGAGATAGAGGATGTGATAGAGCACAAGGTGGGTGAGCTTTCGGGGGGACAGCAACAGAGAGTTTCGATAGCCAGAGTCCTCTCGAAAAAACCCAAGATAATCTTCGCGGACGAACCGACGGGCAATCTCGACAAGGAGAGTTCCAATCTGGTACTCGATGTACTCCTCTCATATATAGAGGAGGTTTCGGGTGCCCTCTTCCTCGTGACCCACGACGAAGAGATGGCCGGAAGATGCGATAGAACTATGAGACTCATGGATGCTGCCGTGACGCAGATACGATAGAGGGGGCGAAAATGAAAATTTTCTCCATCTCTTGCAGCGATTGTATAACTTGAGAGGATATAATAGCAGGCAGATTCCAAATTGCGAAATATCCGGGCTTCGGAATTGTCGCGAGGTGGAATCGTATTCCATATCAAGATTGGGGAAGCGTAGAGATGAAACGAATATATTTGCTTATTTCAATCTTTCTATTGATATTCGCGGCGGGATGTGGTCTGCAAAAAAGAGCTCCGCTCTCCGTAACGACCGAAATTCCCTATAGTGTGATAAACGAGAAGCTCTCCAAAGCACTCCCTATAAAGCAGAGAATAGACAAGGCGGGTGTCGAGCTTCTAAGCGCTCTTGTGAGCAAAGCTTCGGATGGAAAAGAGGGCGAGGTGGAGGTGCGTGTCTCTTTCTTGTTCAAGAGTTTCACCGTTCCGGAAGGGACAAACGGAGTAACGACTCTGCATGGAGTTTTGAGAGTGAACGAGCATGATGGACAATTGTATCTATACGGATTGAAAAACGGTACTATCGAATTTGTCGATAATAGTATAAAAAGATACATCTCCCAAAAAGAGAAGGAAGCCATCTTCCAGATAGCAGCAGGAGAGCTTTCGCTGATACCGCTCTATCATCTACAAAAGAGTCCGGCAGCACCGGAAAGTGTCAAGGCGGTAGTTGCAAAAGAGAAAAAGATAGTCGTCATCTTCGGAGCATAAATCCTACTGTAAATATGGAGTGTATAGGGTGAAAGAAGACAAAATATTCTCGAGAGCTCCTGAAAAGAAGTTCGAATTCGACGAGACGGTGGCCGCAGTCTTCGACGATATGCTCGAGCGCTCGATACCTTTCTATCAGGAAGTTCTGGAGATAGTGACGAAGTTGATTCTCTCGAAAAAGAGAGATAGATTGAGCATACTCGATCTGGGCTCTTCGACAGCTAGGCTTTTGCTGAAACTCCACTCCCTCTCCGAATGCGAACTCATACTCAAAGGAATCGACAACTCTCCAGCCATGATAGAGAGAGCTAGGCGCAAATGTGAAGCCTTCGGAGCCTCAGATATAGAGCTGATAGAGAGCGATATACTACACTATCCTATAGAGAGTGTCGATGTTGTCGTGGCCAACTACACTCTACAGTTTATCAGGCCCATCCAGCGGCCATCTCTGCTCAGGCGTATATACGAGGGATTGAACGAAGAGGGGGAGTTCTACTTCTCGGAGAAGGTGGTGTTTTCCGACAGGCGTCTGGATAAATTGATGATAGATATCTACTACGACTACAAACGCAAACAGGGGTATAGCGATTATGAAATAGCTGCCAAGAGAGAAGCGCTGGAGAATATTCTCATCCCCTTCACGGTGGAGGAGAATATGAAAATGTGCACCGATGCAGGTTTCTCCAGCGTCGATACGCTTTTTCAGTGGGCCAATTTCGTCACTTTCAGGGCGCAGAAGTGAAAAATTTTCACAATTAGTTCACATCTTTTTCACATTGTGAATTAATTAATATGAGCCCCTACTCCTCTCTCCCGAATTGTCCGAATTTCAAAGCCATATGTGAAAAAAATGGGAAAAAATCCGTTCCTGCCTATAAAATCACTTTACGGAAATGCTTCTTTGGGTATAATCGCTTCGAAATTATATAACGATACGAGAAGTCGAAGAGAAGGATGTACGATATGAGCTGGAGTCCCGATAGCTGGAGAGATTTTCCTATAAAACAGCAACCGAAATATGAAAATATTGAGGAATTGAAAAAGGTAGAAGATGAACTCAGGGGCTATCCTCCTCTGATATTCGCCGGCGAAGCGAGAAATCTGAAAGCGGATTTGGCCAAGGCTGGAAGAGGAGAGGCCTTTATCATTCAAGGTGGTGACTGCGCCGAAAGTTTCTCCTCTTTTAACGGAGATGTGATAAAGAATCTATTCAAACTGATTCTTCAGATGTCCGTAGTCATGACATACTCCAGCGGCAAACCTATAATCAAGATAGGAAGAGTCGCCGGACAGTTCGCCAAGCCGCGCTCCAGCGACTACGAAGAGAGAGACGGAGTGAAACTGCCCAGCTACAGAGGAGATATCATAAACGATATCGAGTTCAGCGAAGAGGCCAGAAAACCAGATCCCTCCAGAATGCTCAGAGCCTACTATCAGTCCGCCGCCACGATGAACCTGCTAAGAGCCTTTTCCAGAGGGGGGCTGGCGGACCTGACGCAGGTACACAGATGGAATCTCGACTTCATCAAGGACCATCCTCTGGGCAAGAAGTACGAAGAGCTCAGCGACCGGATAGACAAAGCGATGAAATTTCTCGCCGCCGCCGGTATCAACAGTCGGAATGCACCCCAGTTGCGACAGACCGTGGTATATACCTCGCACGAAGCTCTGCTTCTGAACTACGAAGAGGCTCTCACACGCATAGATAGTATCAGTGGAGAGTGGTACAACACTTCGGCACATATGCTATGGATAGGCGACCGTACCAGGGAGCTCGAAGGTGCCCATATCGAATATTTCAGAGGTATCAGAAATCCCATCGGATGCAAAGTGGGGCCGAGTATGAGTAGCGACGAGCTTCTTCGACTCACGGATGCCCTCAACCCCGACAACGAAGAGGGGAGACTCAACCTAATCGTGAGAATGGGAGCTGACAAGATATCCGAACTCTTCCCTCCTCTTCTAAGAGCGCTCAGGGATGCCGGCAAAAATGTGGTCTGGACGATAGACCCAATGCACGGAAATGTGGAGAAGAGCCCGAACGGCTTCAAGACGAGAGATTTCGACAACATACTCTCGGAGGTCAAACAGTTCATGCAGATACACGAAGCCGAAGGTACCGTAGCTGCGGGAATACATCTGGAGATGACAGGGGAGGATGTGACCGAGTGCACAGGAAGTACATCTTGCCCCATCACCACCGACGATCTCGCCGACCGCTACCATACGCAGTGCGATCCTAGGCTCAACGCCAAGCAGGCTCTCGAGCTCTCTTTCATGCTCGGAAAAAAGTTCGACTAAGCACCTTCGCGGAGTCCCCGCTCCGCACAAATCACATAGCTCCTCCAACCTTTTTGGAGAGGATGAAGATCACTCTGCCATTTTCATATCTGTATATAAAATCGAGATCATGTATATCGGCTATACTCTTGACTATATATAGCCCCAGTCCAAGTCCGTTCTGTGAATCATGAAAAGGCAGAAAGTACTCCTCTATCTCTCCCTTGAGAGGCTCTCCTTTGTTTGCAAAACTTATACTATCCGTATCTATCAATATGTCGATTTTGTGCTCTTTGCCATACTTCATACCATTGTCTATGAGGTTTTTCACTGCCAGTGTCAGCAGGTCGAAATCGGCCTGAAGGGTAAAATCTCTCTTGACCACCATATGTATATCTCTTTTGGGCTCTTCGAGCATCAGCATATCTATACTGGCATCGACAATATCGCTCATCTTGTAGGGGCGCATATCCGTATCGAAATTTCGCGAGCTCACCTGCTCGACCTTGGCGAACTCGTCTATGAGCAGATTCAATCTCTCGAAAATCGTATGAAAGCGCTCCTTTTTGCAATCTTCTCCTATCATCTCCGAAAGCAGGCGACCTTTGGCTATGGGAGTTTTGAGCTCATGCATCACGGCTCTAAGAAGCAGCTGTCTGGATCTGAGCAGTGTCTTTATCTTATCCACCGCATCGTCGAACGCATTCGCCAAATCGGCTATCTCGTCTCTCTTATCGCTTTTGCAATCTATATCGAGATTCCCCTCCGAAAACTTTATAATCTCTCTTTTGAGCTCGAAGAGGGGATTTATCGAGCGGATTATCCAGATATAGAGTAGAAGCAAAAGAAGCATCGCACCCAGAAACGATATGGTCAACTCGATAGGAAATTTGGGACGATTGAGATTTTCGAGTATCAGCTTGAAGCGATCGTTGTTTATGAGAATATAACGATGCAATCTAATGTTGGCGACTATAAATCTGCTACTACCACCTCTACTCTCTATCTCTTTGCGCAATCTCAGATTTTTTCCGCCGATATCGACTATACGAATATTTTGCGAAAGTAGATAGTCTCTATCGATCGTACCGTATTTCATATAGTAGAGATAGAGATAGTGTATATTCGCTCTCTCCTGCATCTCGAGTTCGTGCATGGCGTATCTTTCGCTGCTTTGCCTCAAGACCATGAAAAGCATCACGAGCAGGATGAAAGAGATTGAGAAGATGAGGTTGATCTTGCCTCTGAGCGAATTTATACTAAAGAGGGAAAGAGCTCCGTTCTTCATATCAGTTTGTAACCCACACCTCTGACCGCCTGTATCGCCTTGGGGTTACCCAGCTTGGAGCGAATTTTGCTCACTATCACATCCAAGCTCTTCTGAGAAGAGTCGCTCATCACTTCCGATTCGTTGATTAGCTGCTCTCTGGATAGCGTGATACCCTGCTTCCTCACCAGCTGGGAGAGTATGTCGAACTCCGCCGGAGTCAGATATAGAGCTTCGCCTTTGTAGTAGATAGTGTCTCCCCTTATCTCGTAATCGCTCACAGCTTCGTTTTTGGAGCCCCCCTTGTTGTATCTCCTCAGCAGAGATAGAATCCGGGCGTGCAGCTCCTTGGGGTCGTAGGGTTTTGGAAGATAGTCGTCGGCGCCTACCCTGAAACTCTCCAGTTTGTCGGAGATATCGCTTCTTGCCGAAGAGATGATTACGGGTATGTCGTATTTCCGCACGACCTCTTCGCAAACCTCCAGCCCATCCATTCCCGGCAGTGTCAAATCGAGCAGGAGCAGATCGTAGTTCCCCACTCCGGCACTCACACCGAGAAAGGGGTCTTCGTAGTTGGTCACCTGCATACCGAACTGCGAAAGATATTCACTAAGCAGCTCTGCAAACTCGGGATCGTCCTCTATCATCAATATTTTGATCGGTTTTTCTCTCTTTGTAGTTTCCATAGATGTCATTTTATATCCGTTGAGTTAACCCAAAGTAAGCAAAGGAGCGCTATATTTGCGTAAAAATGATAAAATTGGAGAAAAAAAGGAGCCAAAGATGCTAAAAGAGCTTATCTATCTTGGGGTGGGCGGCGCACTGCTTGCCAAAGAGAAGGTAGAAGAGGAGCTTTCCGAACTCGTTGAGAGAGGGAAGGTGAGTCGCGAAGAGGCCAAAAATATCATCGACAAAGCCGTGCAGAAGGGGCAGGAAGAGGAAGAGAAGCTCGAAAAGAGAATAGAGGAGAGTATAAGAAGGGTACTCGAAGAGATGGGGGTAGCCACCAGAAAAGATATAGAAGAGATGATCGAAAAACTGAAAAAAGAGGCTGAGTAGAAGGTGCCCACACTTCTCTCTCTCTACTCTCCAGGCAGAGTGAAATCGATATTTCTGCTCCTTCTTACACTCTTCATGCTCATCAAGCGCAAAGAGAGCTTTATGGGGATGAGGCCAATGGAGCCTAGGAAACTTCGAGAGACGATAGTCTCTCTCGGTGCCGCTTTCATCAAACTGGCCCAGGTACTGGCTACGAGGGCCGACTTTTTCGACGACAGATATCTGGCGGAGTTGAAAGCTCTGCACGACGAGATACCTCCCATGTCTGAAAGGGATTTTGGAATCGTTTTCGAAAGGGCCTTCGCAGGGGCGGAGCCTTTCGAAAGTTTCGATACCAGACCCATAGCCAGCGCTTCCATAGGACAGGTACACGAAGCTCTCCTCAAAAGCGGAGAGAGAGTGGCGGTCAAGCTGAGACGGAAGGATATAGAGAAGAGAATAGAGGCCGACATAGCCATTCTCTCGTTTTTCAATATCCTCTTCAGGCCCCTATTCTCCCACCATACGAAAAACTCCATAGACTCTCTCATAAGCGAATTCGCCGATATGACGAGAAAAGAGGTCGATCTCTCCGTTGAGCTTGGAAACCTGAAGAGTTTCTCCAAGACATACGAAAACAGCTCCATAATCTTCCCTCGTGCATATGAGAAACTATGCAGCTGCGACGCCCTCGTGATGAGCTTCGAAGAGGGGATACGCTTCGACGACAAGGAGGGGCTCGAGAGGCTGAAACTCGATTTTCACTCGGTAATGGAGAGTCTCATACTCTTCTATACCGAGCAGATGCTCATAAAGGGCTATTTCCATGCCGACCCCCATCCGGGCAATCTGCTCATACGCCCCGACGGAAGACTCGTACTGCTCGATTTCGGTATGCTCAAGAGACTCTCCAATCCCACGAGAGTGGCTATCATAGAGATGGTCAAATCGGCACACGAAGAGGATTTCGACCTATATATTTCAAGCTGCAAAAGGCTTGGAGTCATAGCCTACGAAGCACCGCAGGAGAAGATGACCGAGCTGGCACAGAGGATGTTCGACATCTTCAACGACGACTCACTCGATGCCATGACGATGCAGGAGTTGGCCTTCGGGGTGATGGCTTCGATGAGGGATTTTCCCTTCAAGCTCCCTCAGGAGGCGATATATATACTCAGGGCCAGCGCCATCATAGAGGGACTGGGTACGGTATATGTGGAGAACTTCAACGGCATCAAGGATATCCTGCCCATACTGCAGAGAAATATCCCCAGAGCGTTGGGTGCGGATACGGGTCTTTTCGAGCTTGCGAAAAACGAATTCGACTCCCTTCCACTGAGAGTCAAACAGCTTTCAAACGCCATCGAAAAAGCGAGTGAAGACGAGTTGCGTGTCCATATCAGCGAAAGACAGCTCGAGTGGCTCGAGAGCCGATTTGAAAAGAAACGCAAAAGAGAGCGGCTCGCACTACTGTCGATAATGCTCTCTCTCTTCCTGTTGCTACTCGATGCCGACGAATATCGGGTAGCAGCGACTCTCATCTTCACGACCGGAGCCTTTATGATGCTGCTCTGAAGAACATTCCCGAGGGGCAATAGTTCTTATTGAGATGAAAATTCGATAGCGATAGTTTTGTTATCGAAATTTTCACTCCGTTTGCGGCAATTCGCTAAAATAATGGGGATATAATCCAGAAAGAGAAGGAGGGGTGTGATGAAAATCTTTGCGATACTGCTCTTTGCCCTGCTGTGGCTGGATGCCGGCATAGTATCCATCGCCAGTATAGCGCCGATTACACAGATGGTCGATGCCATCGCTTCGGAGAGGGTCGAGACGATTACGATGGTCATGCCGGGAGACTCCCCTCATACATACGAACCGAAACCCTCACAGATGAAAGCGGTATCCGAAGCCTCTTTGTATTTTGCCATCGGAGTGGAGTTCGAAAAGGCGTGGCTTGCGAGATTCAAGGCTCAAAACAGCTCCATGAGAGTCGTAAATCTCTACGAGGGTATAAAGAGGCTCCATATGAAATCGCATCATGAGCATGATGCCAAGGGGGGAGAAGACCCGCACATATGGACGGCACCGCGCAATATGATAGTGATGGCAAAAAAGGTGGCGAAGGCTCTGGAAGATATCGACCCCGAAGGCAGAAAGTACTATGAAAAGAATCTGCAAAAGTATATAGCCCAGGTAGAAGCGCTCGAGAAGAGAATCTCCTCCATACTCTCCTCACTCCCCGCGGGAAGCTCCTTCCTGGTCTTTCATCCGTCGTGGGGCTACTTCGCCGATGAGTTCGGTCTGAAACAGGTAGCTATGGAGACGGAGGGGAAAGAGCCCTCCGCCAAAGAGCTCATGAGCCTGATAAAGAGGATGAAAAAGAGCGGTGCCAGAGCGATAGTGGTACAGCCCGAATTTTCCGACAAGAGCGCCCGCCTGCTCGCGAAAGAGCTCTCGATTCCCGTAATTGCGGTATCTCCTCTTGCCTACGACTGGCAAAACTCTCTGCTGCGAGTCGCTAGGGCGATAGCGGGGAGAGAAAATTGAAAGAGAAGGAACGCACGAGTGTCATAAAGGTTTCGGGAGTGGACTTCGCCTACGACAGGCAAAAGGTGCTCAGAAATATAGAGTTCGAAATATATGCCGGGGAGTTCGCCGCCGTAATAGGGCCCAACGGGGGTGGAAAATCGACTCTTTTGAAACTGCTGCTGGGGATTTTGGAGCCCGATGCCGGAAAGATAGAGATTTTCGGCAGCAGTCCGCTCGAAGTGAGAAACGAGATAGGCTATGTTCCCCAGAATGTGGATGTAAATACAGGATTTCCCATAACGGTACTGGATGTGGTGATGATGGGAAACAAAAACAGACATACGGGCAGGCGCTCCCTGCTTGACAGAATGTTTCCAATAAGATACAACGATATCGAGAAAAGATGCGCATACAGCACTCTCGAAAAGGTGGGTATGGAGAGCTTCATCGACAGAAAGATTGGTGAACTCTCCGGCGGAGAGAGACAGCGTGTCATGATAGCCAGAGCGCTATGCGCACACCCCGGACTGCTGATACTCGACGAACCCACCTCCAATATAGATGCAAAGGGGCAAAAGAGAATCTACACACTGCTCGAGGGGTTGACTCCCGAGCTCACGATATTCGTGGTAAGTCACGACCTCTCTGCGGTAACCTCCTATGCAAACAAGGTGATATATGTAAACAGAGAGAGCTATATGCACGACCTTTCGGAAAAACCACTCTCGATAGAGACTCCCGAAGGAGAGCACTTCTGTGAAGTGGAGATGATGCAGATGCTGGGAGAGAGAAGATGATGGAGATATTTACATACGACTTTATGCAAAATGCCATGATAGCCGGCATATTGGTGAGCTTTTGTGCCGGTATCGTAGGCTCTCTGATAGTGGTCAACAGAATGGTCTTTCTCGCAGGCGGTATAGCTCACAGCTCGTACGGCGGCATAGGTATGGCGTTATATCTGGGTATCCCCATCTTCCTCGGTGCCGGTATATTCGCAGCTCTTTCGGCCCTCCTGATAGCCTGGCTCACAATCGAACACAGAGAGAGGATAGATAGCTTCATAGGGCTGATATGGGCTGTCGGAATGGCTATCGGTGTACTCTTCACAGATATCACACCGGGATATCATAGCGATTTGATGAGCTACCTCTTCGGTTCGATTCTCGCAGTCTCCAAGAGCGACCTCTACGCCATGGCCCTGCTGCTGGCCGTGATACTCCTGCTGGTACACAGATACTACAGGGAGATACTGGCGGTGAGCTACGACTCCCAATACGCATCTTTGCGGGGAATACCGAGCCGTCTGGTATATACAATGCTGCTTCTTGGAGCGGCTATGACTGTCGTCGTATCGATAAAGGTGGTAGGTCTGATTCTCGTAATAGCCCTCATGACCATACCGACATACATAGCCGAAAGAGTGACCCGTTCACTCTACTCCATGATGATAGTCTCGGGGATACTCGCCGCCATCTTCACACTCTGCGGTCTGCTTGCAAGCTATATCTTCGACCTCACTTCTGGTGCCTCTATCATCCTGGTGTCGGCAACGGGACTGATGGTCTATTTCGTCGTCTCCGCAATCTATCGAAGGATCTTATACAGTACAGAGGAGTGAGTCATGGATTACGAGAGTGCCAAAGCGCTGACGATTGTCATACTGATGGGGCTTGCCATAGGTATGCAGAGAACCTTGAGCTATATGGCCAAAGGTGAGCAGAGTTCGGCGGGGAGTAGAAGTTTCGCCCTCGTGGCACTGCTTGGCTACCTCTCGGGCTGGATGGATAGTTATGAGAAGGGCTTCGTTCTCGTATCTTTCTGCATACTCGGTTTTCTTACCGGTATCACCTACTATCTCAAAGTCAAAGAGTACGGCAAAAGGGGCATCACCACCCAGATAGCTTTCATCATCACCTACTTCGTAGGTCTGATGGTATATCTCCGGGAGGAGAAGGCGGCCATCTTCATAAGCGTCGTTCTCATAGCGCTACTCGAAATCAAACCAAGACTGCAGAGTTTCGAAGCCAGAGTTTCCCGTACCGATATAAACGCCACTCTGCTTCTTCTGCTAATGACCTTCGTGGTGCTCCCTCTGCTTCCAGACAGGATGATAGGCCCCTACGAGCTCTTCAATCCATACAAAACATGGCTGATGGCCGTAGTCATCTCCGCCATCTCCTTCATCGGATATGCGGCCGTGAAGATACTGGGACACAGAAGAGGGGTCTTCATAACGGGAGCGGCCGGAGGATTCATCTCCTCCACAGCCGTATCGGTCTCCCTATCCAGAATGTTTTCGGAAAATCGAAAACTGATAGAGAGCTTCGCCGGCGGTATCGCCATAGCATCCACATTCATGTACCTCAGAGTCCTCTTCGAAACCGCTGTCATCGACAGCACCCTCGCCGTCAGATTGGCACCCTCCTTCCTCGCCGCGGCCCTATCGGGCTCGCTCTTCGTATGGTATCTATATAGACACTCCGGAAATTCGGAAGATATCGAGCTTGAAAGCGACACCATAAGCCGAAATCCGCTGCAACTGAGCGAAGCGGTCAAATTCGGACTGCTCTTTGGAGTGATATACGGGGCTGTAGAGTTCGTGCAGGGCAGATACGGCAATATCGGGGTCTATATAGTCTCTTTTCTCTCCGGTATCACCGATGTAGATGCGATAACACTCTCTCTGAGCGAGCTTGCCAAAAACGGCAAACTGGAGACTTTCGCTTCGATGAACGGTATCGTCATCGCTTCGGTGGTAAATTCACTGGTAAAACTCTCGATAGTCTTCTGGCTGGGTGGAAACCGGCTGGGGAAGAGGCTGGCACTCTTCTACGCCGTTACGCTCACTCTCATGGGCGCGGGACTATATCTGGGAAAATATCTCTAAGGCCTGCCCGCCTCCGTCTCTATCTCTGCGGATACCACTCGACTATATCCTCCATCTTCTGCCTCGTTTTGGGCTTGGGAGCTTCGATTCTGTAACCAAAAGCCACCATCACCGCTACGCCGAACTCCCGCGAATCGTAGCCGAAAAGCTCCGGCGCCATCGATTCGATCTCATCGCCGACAAACCCCTCGACCGCACACGAATCTATACCGAGCATGGAGGCGGTACTCATCATGTTGGCAAGGGCGATATAGCACTGCTTGCAACTCCAGTCGAAAAGCGCCCTCTCGCTATCGAGAAGCCTGAAGTCCTCTCTCTGGAACTTTTCGAACTTCTCCCTGCGCATCTTCGCACTCTCTTCGGAGAGTCTGTGGACATCTCTCATCATATGCATGATATAGTCGCTGTCGTAGCGCATACTATCACCCTTTCTGGCGAGAATCACCACGAAGTGACTCGCCGTCGGAAGTATCCTCTGAGCACCCCAGACAAGCGGAAGCAGCCTCTGCCGCATCTGCATATCCTGAACCACGAGAAACCTCCACGGTTCGAAACCGAACGAACTCGGACTCAAACGCCCCGCTTCGAGTATGGCTTCGAAATCTTCGGGAGAAATTTTCTTCTGCGAATCGAAGACCTTGCACGCATGACGAAACAGATGAGCCTCCATAATATCGTCTCTATCTATCACTTCCCTCTCCTTGTGAAAAATTCCTCTCCAGGATTCTACCGCAAGAGAGGAGTATTGTCCACCCGAGACGGGCTCGTATCCGTCACGAGCGGCAGAGATATAATCACAAAATTCCAAACGAGCTATTTCATTCATCGCCTTTCATATATTATCCATACCAGGCAATTTCAAAATCCTGCTGAACTGAAGTGGTCTATTCCTATGTTTTTGAATCTCCCCTGATTTGACAAGTTTGTCTATGCACTTTTTGATCGATTTCTCTTCTTCATCGATTTTTTCCGCAATTTTTTTAATCGGCAGTCTCTCTTTGCTCAGGAGTTCAAGTATCATTTCATCCAGAGAAAGCCCTATCGCTTCGTTTTTCTCCTGCTTCAATAGATCGGTTTTTTTATTTTCTTCATTGAGTTTTTTCTCTTTTTGCGATACCTCGAAGAGATACTCAATCGCTTCGTCCTTCAAAATGGTGCGCGAAAGAGGCATACCGCCCATATCGATCAATTCGCTGTTGCCTGCTTCTGTATCATCGCTCTCTTTTACGAAAAGCGGCACCCATTTATGCCTGAGATTCTCTTTGGCACCTTCCCATGTTCCCCCTCTCTTTCCCGAATGGACAACGATGGCTGTATCCGCGAGAGTATAGATGTACTTATTCCGTCCCATCGCATTGCCTACGCTGAAGCGGCCTTCTGGATAAAAAGGCGTAATGAGCACCAGATTCCCCTGCATAATGGCCTGCCGGTATTTTTTCGAGAGGACTTTTTTCAACAGTCCATCCGCAAGCACGCCGATTGTCGTTCCTTGCGCCTCGATAGAACCCATCATGGAAGCTTCATCGACACCCCGAGCGCCACCCGACACGACACTGTATCCGCACAATGCCAGCTTTTTTCCAAGCTCATAGGAAAACTCCAGATCCTCATTCCCCACATTTCGGGAGCCTACGATCGCCACGCCTCTGGTTTTCAATATTTTTTTGTCTCCCGCACCATAAAGGAGGGGTGGTGCTTTATGCCCCAATCTCTTTTTCAGCCGTCTGGGATATTCCACATCTGCCCGTGTCAAAATCCATATCCCGGCATTTTGCCACTTTTGCAAGGCGATCGCCATCGCATTTCCGCGTGCAAGCAGTTTTTCTATGCGCTCGAGGGTGATTTTTTTGTCTTCCCAACCCTTCAGGATTTCCGTCGCCTGCTCTTTCAAGAGATCACCCGGCTCTCTGCCTCGCTCTTTGAGCCAAATGGCAAATTTCGCGTATTCCATAACCGTCAGCGGTTTGTCGCCTTTGTTGAAATAGGCGCTAAGCAGTACAATGGCCTGAGCGTTCAAACTTAGATTATCCATTACATCTTTCCTGTGCTCGCCAGAGCCGTTGGATAGATATGCGTGGCTCCTTTGGCTTTCAAAAGTGCAGCGACGACCGTGACCGTCCATCCCGAATCGATAACATCATCGACAAGCAGAACCGGCTTGGCAGGGATATTCTCATCCACCCTAAATACGCCATCGAGGTTTTTGGCCTGATGATAGGCATTGTGCATCATCTTTTGGGGCTGATTATCTTTTATTTTATGCACGGCATCGACAAATGGAAGTCCAAGCTTCTGCGCGATTCGTTTTGCTAGGGACGGTACGAGCTCCGGATGTCTGTGGGATGGTACACAGGTCACCCAGATCGGGTAAGGCTCCGGATGCCATTTGCGTATCATCTCAACCATGGCGTCAACCAGTTCGTCTTCGAAAAATCCCTGATGTTTGTTTGCCGCAACCATCTTTCCCCATCCGGCATCTTCCCATCTGGAAAGTATCCGCCCCTCTTCGGCACGAAGTTCTCTTAAATTCCCGCGTATGCCATATTCGCTCAATGCATCGGGTTTCACCTGTTTTTTGGGTTTGAAAACGATATCGCTTTTTCGGAAAAACTCCGCCGCCTTTACTCCGATCTCATGCGCGAACTCGCTACTTAACGGTGTCGTACAGATGGCGCATTTTCCACAAGATTCCGGAGAAGGATCGTTCAGCGCTTTTTGCAAAAACATCATCAGGCACTCATCCGTGTCCAGATAGTTTTGCATCTCTTCCCACTCTCGCCGACGGATTGCTGTGATCGTTTCCACTTTCTGCGTATCGTATTCATAAGGATTGGCCGTTCGGTACCACTTCGATTGGATTTTCATGACCGGTGAAGGGTTTTCGACACTCAAATACTTCAGTGTTTTGGTGACATCGCCTTGTGAATAATTCAGCTCTTTTTGGAGCTGCACGATGGAAAGCCCCTCCTCACTCTCTTCCAATGCCCTCAAAATCACCTGCACCATTTCCGGGCTCGGGAAAGATGATATTCTGAAAAATTCGTGAATGTCATCATCCTCATGCCCACTGAGCAGTATGCCGTATGCGTCATCGATCGCGCGTCCGGCGCGCCCCACCTGCTGATAGTAGCTGATGATGGAGCCGGTGCCTGGTAATGGATGACAAACCCCAAGTCGGGTTTGTCGAACCCCATACCCAATGCCGATGTGGCGACAAGCGCTTTGATTTCATTTTTCAAAAGCTTCTCTTCCAGCGCTATGCGGTAGGCATCACTCGTTTCAAAATCCTCGTGTTCGACACCGCTGTAATAAGGCTCCGCACTGATACCGTTTTCATTCAGCCATTGCGCCACGATCCTCGCATCGCGCTGTGTCAGGACATAGATGATACCAGACCCTTCAAAGTCCGGCAGATGCTCCAGCAGCCATGCCAGTCTATGCGAAGGATCCGGCATACGCAGCGTAAAAAGCCGCAGGCTCTCCCTTTTGAGTGATCCGCGAATCGTCACCATACCTTCTATCTGACTCTCGATATCGGCAATGACGCGATCGTTGGCCGTTGCCGTAGTCGCCAGTATCGGCGTATTGGCCGGCATCTTTTTCAAAATGTTGGTAATGCGCCGATAATCGGGCCTGAAGTCGTGCCCCCAGTCACTGATACAGTGCGCCTCGTCGATTACGAAAAGCCCAATACTTCCTGCTATAGGCTCCAATACTTCCTGCATGAAATCTTCATTGGCGAGCCGCTCAGGAGAAACGAGCAGCGCATCCACATTATCGGCCAAAATTTCCTGCTTGATGTTTTCCCAATCATCCCTATTTGTCGAATTGATCGTCACGACATTCAATCCCAGCCGCCACGCCGCTTCGATCTGGTTGCGCATCAGCGCCAAGAGAGGGGAGATGATGATAGTCAGACCACTCCCCTCTTCTCTCAGGAATTTCGTCGAGATAAAATAGACACTGCTCTTCCCCCATCCGGTCTTCTGGACGGCAAGCACCTTTTTGCGCCGATTGACGACAGCATCGATCGACTCCCACTGGTCTTCCCTGAAATTTATATTGTGATTCCGGAGGGAATTTCTTAAATAATCCAACGCTCTTTCTCTGCTAAGTAGCATTATCTATCCTTTATACTCTTTTCACCCAGTTACATCAACCGATATTTTTGTTTTGAGCTTTTCGCTTTCTTGGGAATAGTATATTCGATTAATCCCTTCTTTTCAAGGCAGCCAACTTCTCTTTATTCATAGCAATATTCAACTCTCCCGAAGACTTGACCCCTTTTCTCAAGTGCCTAAAGATATGCCACTTCTACATAGTATTCTCCATATCAAAACCATTCGCAAATCGTTCTACTACGCTGGCGAAGAGTGGAGTCGTACTGTGAAAAGTAGTGCTCACAAAGTCTTTCAGCCCCCGCCACGAGCTGGCGGGATAGGATGGAGGG
>CAJXJF010000004.1 GCA_913054475.1 uncultured Nitratifractor sp. | reverse complement strand
CGATAGTATATTTGAGGATGGAGAGTTTGACTTCTGGAGAGGGTATCGTGGTTTCGTCGAATTTGCGCATAGTCTTCTTGATCCACGGGACATGTGCATAGTTGAAGACTGCGAGTCTGTCTGGGTCGAGAGAGCGTGCTAATTTGAGAGTTTTTTCGAAACTCTTCAGACTCTGATATGGAAGCCCGTAGATGAGGTCGGTATTTATCGACTCTATACCGTAGTTTCTGGCCATATCCACGGCCTTTTTCGTGATATCGTACGGCTGTATCCTGTGAATCTCTCTCTGCACCTTCTCGTCGAAATCCTGTACGCCGAAACTAATGCGGTTGAAGCCGTGCTCTCTGAAGACCTTCATCTGCTCTTCGTTGAAGAATCGCGGGTCTATCTCTACGCTCACCTCCGCATCCTCGCTCCAGTTGGGGAAGTGCTTCCTCAGACTTTTCATTATCCTGTCGAGTTCGAAGGCCTGGTAGTAGGTGGGGGTACCGCCCCCGAAATGAAACTGTATCACCTCTCTGCCGGTATCGATATGTCGGGAGAGAAGCTCTATCTCTCTTTCGAGGTATTCGATATATTCACTCAACTTCT
The DNA here is from genome assembly GCA_913054475.1 of uncultured Nitratifractor sp. GTDB lineage: Bacteria > Campylobacterota > Campylobacteria > Campylobacterales > Sulfurovaceae > Nitratifractor. Next base: position 51,775 of record CAJXJF010000004.1, on the reverse strand, counting down.
CCTTTTTGGAGGTGAATACGACATTGCATCCGCAAAAGTAGCAGGCACTCCTGCAAAACGGAAGATGGATATAGATACTCAAAGGCCCCTTTCCACTCTCGAGATAGTTCAGATAGCTTTCGTAAGCGAAATCTTCACCGAACTCGAGTGCGGTGGGATAGCTGGTATATCTCGGTCCCGGACGGCTGTAACGGCTGAATTTTTCCAAATCTATGGAGATATCTCTTCTCATTCGCTCTCTCCCTGGCTTGCGAGTGCCTCTCTGTCGAGCCATACCATTATCCCCTTCTGGGCATGCAGCCTGTTTTCCGCCTCGGTGAAAATCACATCGGCGAAGCGCTCGAATATCTCTTCGCTCACCTCGTAGCCTCTATATGCCGGCAGGCAGTGTAGAAATATCGCGTCATCCTTCGCCAGAGAGAAGAGCTCGCTATCGACCATGAAACCTTGGAAATCCGCGATACGCTTCTCCTTCTCCTCCTCCTGACCCATCGATACCCAAGTGTCGGTGGTGACGACATCGCAGCCCTCCACCGCCTCTCTCGGGTCGTTGCCGAAAATCAGCTCTCCTCCATATTTCCGGGCAAGCTCCATAGCCTTCGCCGTGATATCGGGGTCGCACTCGTAGCCTCGGGGAGTGGCGACTCTGAGCTCGAATCCCATGATGGCCGCGAGATAGAGCCATGAGTGGGCCATATTGTTGCCGTCTCCGACATATGCCACCGTCGGATTCTCTTTGCCATACTCCAGCATGGTCATATAGTCGGTCATGAGCTGTACAGGGTGGTAGCTGTCTGTCAAACCGTTGATGACGGGAACTCTGGAGTAGTGGGCGAACTCTTCGAGTTTGGACTGTTCGAAGGTCCTTATCATCACCATATCCACCATACGGCTTACCACTCTCGCCGTATCCTTCATAGGCTCTCCTCGTCCCAGTTGGATGTCGCGGGAGGAGAGAAAGAGCCCCGTACCGCCAAGCTGATATATACCGGTTTCAAAACTCACACGGGTGCGTGTGGAGCTCTTTTCGAATATCATCGCCAGAGTCTTGTTCTGCATATAGGGAACGAGTCTGCCGCTTTTGAGCTGGGCCTTTATCTCGATAGCGAGGTCTATCATCTCCCGCAGCTCGTCTCTGTCGAAATCGCTCAATGTCAAAAAGTGCCTCACGGGACTCTCCTTCGGGACGCGAAGAGGAGCGCCCCATTGTTATTGTATTTGGAAAGGGATTTTACCATAGCAGATCATTTGAAAAGGTTTTCGAGTGCGGATATGTCGTTACTCTTCTGTGGCTCTTTGCCGCTGTCGGATGGTGATCGCTCCGTTATACCCTCCACCTCGTTGAGCTCTATCTGATATTTGCTCAGCATAGAGGCCAACCTTATATTGATGCCGCTCTTGCCTATGGCTTTAGCCTTCTGGTCCGAAGTGATATCGACTATCGCCTTCTGCTGGCTGGTATTTTTGTTCTCTATCTTCACATTCCGGATGATGGCCGGGGAGAGGGCTCTGGTGATGAAGATTTCGGGAATCGGCGAATATTCGATACAGTCTATATTCTCTCCGCAGAGCTCGGCGCTTACAGCGTTTATCCTCACGCCTCTCTGGCCGACCGCCGCGCCTATAGGGTCCACATCGGCTCTATCGGTCTTTAGCGCCACCTTGGCTCTCTCTCCTGGTATTCTGGAGGAGGCCACGATCTCCACCGTACCGTCCTGAATCTCCAGTACCTCTCTCTTCATAAGCTCTTCGAGAAATTTGGGTGCCGTTCTCGTAAGCTCGAGATGCATTCCGTATTTGGGGTCGATGGATACGAATCTCAGTAGAGCCTTTATCGTATCCCCTGTCTTGAAACTCTCCCCCTTGATTCTGTTTCTCTGGCTCAGAATACCCTTTATCTCACCTATCTCGACATAGGTGTTTTCATTGTCGTCCACGCGACTGACGGTACCTATGACTACAGTCCCTACTTTGGCCCTGTACTTTTCGAAGAGGTCCTGCTCTATGCGTCTTTGTATATGGTATTCGAGCTCTCTGAAGAGATTGGATGCGGCGGTTCGTCCGAAATCTTCGAGATGAAACTCCGTGCGTATCTGATCGCCCTCCTCTATATCCTCGTCGTAACTTTTCGCCTCTTCGACACTGATGTAGTTTTCGGGCTCCTCTTCGGCTCGGGGGTCCGTGTCCGATACCACGGTGACTACCCTATATATCTGGTAGCTCTGATTCTCCCTATCTATCGTCACCTCGAAGTGTGCATCCTCGCCTCCGAGTCTTTTGGCGGTATTTATCAGAGCCTCCTTGAAGGCTTGCAGGGCATTCTCTTCCGATATCCCCTTTTCATGCGCCATAGCTTCTATGATATTGAGTATCTTTTCCATTTTCGATATTCCTTTGTTTTCCGTAACACAACATCAGCTCTCATCTATTACAGCTCAAGTTACAATCTGTGCAGGATTTGCGTTCTTTTTGAAGATATAGATTCTATCTTATTGTAGCTTTACGGTAAATTAAGTATAATTAGCGCTAATATATATTTACAATCATGCCCGAGAGGGGCGAAGGAACGATTAAATGAAACTCAAACTGGCGAGAACGACGCTGAAAGCGAAACCCAAGAGTGTGGAGTTGGAGAAGATAGAAGAGATGCTGCGGAAAAAATCCATCTTCTACTTCGACAAGGACAATTCACACAAAGAGCTCAAATCTCTTATGGAGTATTTCGAAGAGAAGGGTTACAATGTCTATATGAGAGAGGTCAAATACGGCCTGAACGAAGATGAATATATCTACGAGGTACATATAGTCCAGTGAGAAAGAAGCTTTATATAGAGACGCTCGGTTGCGCAATGAATGTGCGTGACAGCGAGCATATCGTAGCCGAGTTGAGAGAAAGGGAGAGCTACGAGCTTACCGAAAGTCTGGAAGAGGCGGATTTGATCATCATAAATACCTGTTCGGTGAGAGAGAAGCCCGTAGCCAAGCTCTTTTCCGAAATCGGGGTCTTCCAGAAAAAGAGAAAAGAGGGTGCCAGAATAGGGGTGACGGGCTGTACGGCAAGCCATCTTGGAGAGGAGATAATCAAAAGAGCTCCCGCGGTCGATTTCGTACTTGGGGCCCGCAATGTCTCCAAAATAAGCAGTGTCGTAAACAGAAGACATGCGGTCGAGATAGCTACCGACCACGATGAGACACTGTATGACTTCAGCGAATACAGAAGCAATCCCTACAAGGCGCTGATAAATATATCGATAGGCTGTGACAAGCGGTGTACCTTCTGTATCGTACCCGTAACGAGAGGAGAGGAGCTCTCCATACCTTCGGAGATAATCGTGGCGGAGGTGAGGAGGGCGGTGGCCTCGGGAGCCAAAGAGGTCACTCTTCTGGGGCAGAATGTCAACAACTACGGCAGAAGATTCAGTTCCGGTGTGAGCGGAGCGAAAAACTTCACCGAGCTTCTCAGAGAGGTTTCAAAGGTGGAGGGACTCTACAGAATAAGGTTCACATCTCCGCATCCTCTGCATATGGATGACGAATTTCTCGAAGAGTTCGCCAAAAATCCGAAGATAGCTCCCCAGATACATGTCCCTCTGCAGAGCGGTTCGAGCAGGATACTCAAAAGGATGAAGCGCGGCTACTCCAAGGAGTGGTTTCTCGACAGATGCGAAAAGATTAGAAAAATGGTGCCCGGTGTCTCCATATCGACCGATATCATAGTGGGCTTTCCGGGAGAGAGCGAAGAGGATTTCGAAGAGACTATGGATGTGCTCGAGAGGGTACGCTTCGATCAGCTCTTCTCTTTCAAATACTCTCCCCGTCCCCATACGGCCGCGGCGCAATATGAAGAGCAGGTCGATTCGCAGACAGCATCCGCGCGCCTGAGCAGACTTCAGGCCAGACACAGAGAGATTCAGGAAGAGCTGATGAAGTCTCGTGCAGGGGCGGTGGAAGAGGTCTATTTCGAAGAGCTCAGAAGTGGCGGCAAAGCCGCCGGCAGAACGGCGGACGGCAAACTGGTGCTCGTGGAGGGGAGCGAAGAGCTCCTCGGGACTCTTCGTGATGTCGAGATAGAGAGGGCTACGCTCACGACACTTTTGGGCAGGATTGTGTAGAGAGATTGAAAAAGTTCGTCGAAGAGAGAGTGGATGAGTATCTGGACTATCTCTATAGTATCAGAGGCTATAGCGAAAAGACGATAGAGACCTATCGCGAAGCCCTCGAAAAGATGCTCTCACTCTCCACGATATACGAAGATGCCCAGGCTACTCTCCATATAGATATCGTGGCCATGAGGGTGGATATGGCTTCTCTTTCCAAAAGAACCGTCAGCAAAAAGCTGAGTGCGCTGAGGTCCTTCGTGAAGTGGATGAACGATATCTACGGCAAAAAGAGTCTGCTCGAAGGAGACGATTCCGTAAGAGTGGCGAAGACTCTGCCCAAACCGGTGGAGTCGAGATACATTTTCGAGGCCCTCCGAAACGGAGATACGATGCAAAGGGCGATAGTGGCCCTTCTCTACGGTCTGGGTCTGCGTATAGGAGAACTGGCCTCTTTGAAACTGGAGAATATCACCCCCCGATGGATTACCGTTACAGGCAAAGGCGGTAAAACGAGACAGCTGCCCGTACCTGGGGAGCTCCATACGATACTCGAGAGCTATATCCGTGCGTACAGGCCCCGCAGATATCTTTTCGAAAAGGGTGGCGTACCCATGAACAGTGCACAGTTGAGGTATCGTGTCTCGAAACTCTTCGGCAGCAGAGGAGTCAAGGTCACTCCGCACCAGTTGAGGCACTCCTACGCCACCCATCTGCTGGACAATGGTGCGAGGATTTCGGATGTAAGCGAACTTCTGGGGCACAGCAATATGGCTACGACGCAGATATATACGAAACTTGGAAACCGCAAGAAGATGAGCGAATATATGTCGGCACACCCACTGGCAAGGCAAAAAAAGGAGGCCGATTGCTCCTTTCAAAGCGATTGGGATGATATCAAATCTTAGCTCAATATACGACTTTCATATCTTTCTTGTATCTCAAAAGGAATCTCACATATATCTTTTTGCTGCTGCGAGGAGGTACTTCGCAATAGAGTAGCAGTTTTCCCTCTTCATCGAGCGAGAGTTTCCTGGCTCCCTCTACCTTTTGCAGGGAGACTTCGATTCCATCCTTCACGGGATGGGGTATCCTCTGCGTCAACTTCATCCTCTTCTTTTCGTCGGAGCGATTGACTATTTCTACTATATAGCCGTCTCTCCTTTGTATATAGGAGCCGAATATCCCCTCTTCTCTCTCGGCGGGGGCTATCCTCCTCCTCTTTATATCGACGGAATCGTCTATATCTACGAAGAGGCTGTAGCTCTTGCCCTCGTAGAAGCCGAAGGCCGCTTCGCTCACCACCCTGTTCCCTTTCGTCACTATCCATTTGTCGCTCTCGACAGGCTTAGTGGGAGTGAAGCTGCATACCCTGTATAGCTTGTGGGAGGCATAGGGGTAGCCTCTCTCTTCGCACCTGCCTTCGACTCTCTCTTCTTCCACCAGCACTTTGTGGCTCTCTCCGTCGGAGGGGAGAAGCACAGTGCCCAAATCGTAACTGCGAAAAGCCACTCTTTTGGCCCGCGCCGGGGAGGGAGCGGGTATGGCTCTGCCGGCCATCGGGCCACCCCTTGGCGAAGTGCGCATTTTGAGTAAGTTGCGAAAGGGTGCTTCGTAGGGTTGCACTATCCAGGGATTGAAACGGGGAGCCTTTATGTAGTTTCGGGATCTTTTGGCATATACAAAAGCGCTCTTCGCCGCTATATCGACACCGCTTCTGTTTTTAAGGAGCAAAGAGCGCTCTATATGCATCTTGGCAGTGTCGGAAATATCTATCTTCTGCTCCATCCCGAGCTCTATCGCCGACGCCGGCAGAGTCAGCTGCAACTCTCCCGCACACTCTTTCTCCAGAAAACGGGGCTCCATCGAGGAGCTTTTATTCATAAACGCCTCTCTTTTACCCTGTAAAACCCTTTTCAACTCTCTCCTGCGTGCCGAGAGTTCGGCCCTTTTTTCTCCTATCTTTTGCGCACTCTCAATAAGGAGCACTGCATCCGTCATGCTAGGTTTCACCCTCTTTAGAATCGTTTCGAGACTCTCGAGAGCGAATCTGCTCCTGTCATATTCTCGAATACTCTTCTCTATCTCTCTCCTCTCCTGGCAGAGTCTTTTTTTGTCGGGACACTCACCCTCCGTCCCGAGTGCCACCAGCCTCCCGTCGCACCTGGCCGTAGTCTCCGAAGAGACGAATCCGACATAGCGCCCCGACGGAATATGGCTGTATATGGCGCCATCTTCGTAAATCTCGAGCGTAGCTCCCGCGAATGCCGAAACGGCACAAACGAGATATGCGCCGATACCGACAAGGCTGTATCCTCCTCTTTTCATACTCTTTCTCCTTTCCATAAACTCGGCTACGAAAGCATTGTAAGATAGTTCAGCATCAGTACTATCCCCAGAGCGTTTCCGCCCAAAAGCCAGGCATAGGCCTGTAGATATCTTTGGGAGAGCAGCAGAGTGCGGGCCCTCCAAAAGGTGTAGAGCCACAAAAGGGAGAGGAGCAGCAGCGGCACGAGGGCTTGCCATCGCCCTCCCCTCTCTACGGCTATATCCGCACTCGGCAGAAGAAGCGCGGCATAGACGAAGAGCAGAAGCAAAGCGACAGTGTAAAAGGCTATCAGCGACCCCGCTCCCATTTCCTTTATACTATTCATCTCTTTATCCATGCACTATTGTATCGAATATAATTGTCGATACAATAGTGTATTGTAAAAATGTAGGTGTAGCGAAAAAAGGATGGAGCGATAGTGTGAGATACGATAAAATGAGCCCTTTTATGGTTATGGATATAGTCGCGGAGGCGGCGAAGTATGATGACGCGATACATTTCGAAATAGGTCAACCCGACCTTCCTCCTCCGCCGGGTGTAAAGAGGGCTCTTGCAGATGCCGTGCAGAGAGGTGGCTTCTCATATACCGACAGTATGGGAATCGCTCCGTTGCGTGAAAAGATAGCCGAACACTACAGAAGGAGCTACGCTCTGGAGATAGAGACTCGCAGGATTTTGCTGACACCGGGAAGTAGTATCGCCTTCATGGTGGCATATCAGCTCACGACGGAGGCCGGATATTCAATAGCCATGGGCGACCCCTCCTACCCATGCTACAGAAATTTCGCATATATGGTCGATTGCGAAGCCCTGCAGATACCTCTGGGAGTCGAAAACGGATACTGCATAGAGGCGTCTGCCCTCGAGGAGTACGATGCAGATGTCGTGCACATATCTTCGCCCTCCAATCCCACCGGCACCCTCTATCCGCCGGAAAAACTCCGCTCTCTGTGTGTGGAGTGCGAACGAAGGGGGATAAGCCTGATTTCCGACGAACTCTACCACGGTCTGGTTTACGAGGGCAGAGCGCACAGTGCGCTGGAGTATTTCGACGATGCTCTGGTGATAAACGGCTTCTCCAAATATTTCTGTATGCCGGGGCTGAGACTGGGCTGGATAATCGTACCGGAAAAACTCTGCAGAGCGGCGGAAATCATAGCCCAGAATCTCTATATTTCGGCACCGACTCCAAGCCAATACGCGGCACTGGAAGCTTTCGACTACGAATATCTCGATAGCGTCAGAGAGGTATATGCCAAAAGGAGAGACTATCTCCTCCAAAGACTCTCGAAACTCTTCGATATATCCGTTTCACCCATGGGAGCTTTCTATATCTGGTGCGATACGAGTCGTTACAGCGACGATTCTCGAAGCTTTGCAAAGGAACTTCTGGAAAATATACATATAGCGGTGACACCCGGTGTGGACTTCGGCGAAAACGGCACCAAAACTCACCTTCGCTTCTCTTTCACCGGAGATATCGAGGATATGAGAGAGGGGATGGACAGACTCGAAGAGTATCTCGCCCGAAGATAGGATAAAATTGCACAAAGAGGCTACGGAGAGCGAAATATCATGATGAAAAAGAGCGAGAGTGCGAAGATAGAGAGTGTATGCACATACTGCGGCGTGGGATGTGACATAGCAGCGGAAGTCTCCAACGGGCATATAGAGAGAATTTTCGCCGAAAAAGATGGAGTCGTAAGCCAGGGCAAACTCTGTATCAAGGGGAGATACGGTTTCGATTTCGTAGAGTCGAGAGAGAGGGTTAGAGAGCCCAGAATAAGAAAAAAGTTCATCGAAAAAAACCGTCAGCTGCTGGGCGAAGAGCTCCTGGACAGACTGAGGGATTTCGACAGCGAGTACTACAGCTGTGAGCTCGATACCGCCCTCGATATCGCCGCTTTGAAGCTCGAGGAGTGTTCCGAAAAGTTCGGCGAAGAGAGTTTTTGTGCCATCGGCGGGGCCAGAAGCAGTTGCGAAAGCGCCTATGCCTTTCAGAAATTCTGCCGCGAAACGATGAACTCCCCGCATATAGACAGCTGTGCCAGAGTCTGCCACTCTCCCAGCCTCAGAGGGATGAAGGAGACGATTGGAGAGGGAGCGGCCACCAACCCCTACAACGACATCTACGAGGCGGAGTTTCTGCTTGTCATAGGCTCGAATACGATGGATGCCCACCCTATCATAGCCAACAGAATAGTCGATTGTGCACGCCAGCACGACAATCTCGCGGTGATAGATGTCAGAGAGACGAAACTGGCCAAAATGGCCAGACACAACTGTACGATTCCCTACGAAAGCAATCTTCTTATACTCAATATGATGGCCTATGTGATACTCGACGAAGAGCTCTACGACAAAGAGTTCGTGGCCACAAGGACCTGCGGTTTCGAAGAGTACAGAGAGTCCATCCTCAACGACCCATACGCCAATCCCTCCTTTTTCAGGAAGGTAAAAGGCTACGAATATCTCGCCAAAAGCATTCCGAATATAGCCAGAGAGTACGCCCTGAAGCGTTCGATGATTCTCTGGGGGCTCGGAGTGACGGAGCATATAGACGGCTCCTACGCCGTCATGGCGATCACCCATCTTGCACTGCTTACAGGCAATATAGGGAAAAACGGAGCCGGATTGATGCCTCTGAGAGGGCAGAACAATGTACAGGGAGCATGCGATATGGGCTGTCTGCCATATTACGCTCCCGATTACGAAAAGCCGGCGAAAAAGGGTCTGAGCACACCGAAACTGATAGATGCGATGCTCGAGGGCAAAATAGTATCCATGATAAATATGGGTGAGGACCTGCTGCATATCCATCCCAATCTCAACAAGATATCCAAAGCTCTGAGCAGGATGGAATTCATTATGGTGCAGGAGCTCTTTATGAGCGAGATAGCCAAAAGAGCCGATATCGTCATCGGTGTGAAGTCGGCATACGAAAAGACCGGTGTCTATATAAACGCCATGCGCAGACTGCACCTCTCCCAGCCACTGCTGGAGTGCGACCTGCCCGACGACTGGGAGGTACTCTCCCGCCTATCCGAAAGATTCGGCAAAGATTTCGGCTATCGCAATAGCGAGGATGTCTGGAACGAAGTCAGACGCAAAGCCCCCAAAAGATTCAGCCATGCAGAATACTACAGACTCGAAAGGCATAGAAAGAGAGGCATGCAGTGGCCTGTCTTCCACGAAGATACTCCAAGGCTCCATCTGCTCGATTTCAGGACGGAAGACGGGCTGGGACGCTTCCGCTACACGAGATGGAAGATGAGAGGGATGGTGGAGGAGCTCGTCGAAGGGAGTTTCAAACCCTCCGAAAACAGCTATAGATATCTCACTACCGGCAGAATTCTGACTCAATACAACAACTCGGCTCAGACGGCGAAAAGCCCCAGACTCGAAAAGAGATATGCAGAAGATATAGTGATGGCCAACCCTGCCGACGAAGAGAAATTCGGAGACAAAGTACTGCTTAGAAGCCGCTACGGGGAGAGTGAAGCCCTGAGTGTGAAATATAGCGATACGATAAGAGAGGGGACGATATTTTCCACCTTCCACTACGCCCAAAGCGGAATCAACAGACTCTTCGGAGACGAGAGAGACGAGCTGGTGGATACAGCCTGCTTCAAATCCCTCAAAGTGGAGGTGATAGCGCTGGGCGAAGAGTTCGGGTGTAGCTGAATGCACAGAGACAGGAGGAGCCTCGGCAGGGAGGGTGAGTCTGCGGCCACGGCGTATCTGCAGGCCAAAGGTTTCCGGATAGTGGAGAGAAACTACTACGCAGGAAGGCTCGGAGAGATAGATATAGTCGCTATGAGAGGAGGTGTTTTGCATTTCATCGAGGTCAAAAGCTCGAAAGGGACTTTCGACCCGATATACAATATAACTCCCGGCAAAACGAAAAGGGTCATAAACTCCGCATACCACTATATGAAGAAGAAGGGAGTCGATATACCCTTCTGTATAGATGCACTGCTCATAAGAGGGGGAGAGATAGAGCTTATAGAGAATATCACTCTATAGCACCTTCTTCCGGACTCAAGCAGGCTCTTTCAGCTCTTCGAGCTTTTTCAAAACCGCTTCCACATGAGCTTTGACTCTCACCTTCTCCCATTTTTGGGCCACCAAACCCTCAGGGTCTATCAGGAATGTTGAGCGTACCACACCCATATACTCTCTGCCGTAGTTTTTCTTCAACTGCCACACTCCATATGCCTGAAGGACACTCCTCTCCTCGTCACTGAGGAGAGTCACTTTCAATCCCTTCTTCTCTATGAAGTTTCTATGCTTTACGACAGTGTCGGGGCTGACTCCGAGCACTATGGCGCCAAGTCGGGAAAAGTCCTCGATATGGGCACTGAAATCGAGTGCCTCGCTCGTACATCCCGGAGTGTTGTCTTTGGGATAGAAGTATAGGACTATCCAGCTTCCTCTCAAATCTCTCAGACATATCTCTTCGCTATCCTGATTGGGCAGACAGAAGTCGGGTGCCTTTTCACCTATCTCGGGCATATTCCCTCCTTTTTTTCGGTAGTATATCAGAATGGAAAAGAGAGAAAAGTTAGTCGAAGAGATAGAGAGTCTCATGAGTTATGGAGAGAAGAGAGAGGTGATAGAGAGGTCCCTACTGAAATATCTGGATGAAAAGACACTCCTTGGTATAAGGGACTCCCTCCAAAAGAGGCACGGTGTTTTGAAGAGTGAAGATAGAGAGTGGCTCAGCCAATTTGTAAAGGAGTGATCAATCTCCCGTAATCGGAGGAGAGGGGTTGGCCGCTATGAAACTCTCGGCATCATGAGACTCTATACCTCTATCGATGGCCTCCTGTGCCATAAGCCCGCTCTGTGAAGAGGAGAGCAGCCTCTTTTGCCTGTCGTACAATCTGGCACTGCATACACCGCAACTCGGGCTTCTGTCTTTGCCTATGAAGAGCTCTATATCGGGATAGGTCTCGAAAAATCTCCGGGCATAGTCCATAAGCGGCTCACTCAAATCCGCACCCGTGAGATTGGAGATAGCTCTTTTCCCCTTTGGAGTCTCTATCAAATCCATGGTGGGACGGGGTGTCCCGAAACAGAAATCCTCCGGACAGAAGGGAATCAGCTCGTAGCTTTCGAGTTTTCCAAGCAGCTTGGAGTCTCTGTTGTCACTGGCGTCATACCTGCACCTCTTTCCCATGAGACAGGCGGAAATAGCCACTCTCTTGCCCATCCAGAGCCCTTAGAAAATGACTACGGATTGAATCTCCGTAAACTCTTCGAGGGCGAATCTTGGCCCCTCTCTGCCGACACCAGAAAGTTTGACACCTCCATAGGGCTGTATATCGAAACGGACAGTCGGAATATCGTTGACCACCACTCCTCCCGACTCGGAAGCATCTATGAACTCTCTCGCCCTGCTCAGCGAGTCGGTGAAGATGGAGTATTGCAATCCGTATGGTGAGTCGTTTATCTTGTCGATGGCACTCTGCATATCCTCAACCTTCACGAGAGAGACGATAGGAGCGAAGACCTCTTCGCATACAATCTTCATATCGTCGGTGACATTGGTAACGACGGTAGGAGGGAAGATTCCATCCACCTCTTCACCTCCAGTTACGACGGTGGCTCCTTCATCCTTGGCGCTCGCTATCCAGCTTTTGGCTCTATGTACCGCCTCTTCGTTTATGAGAGGCCCCATAAAGGTATCCTCCTCGTAGGGCGAGCCTACTTTGAGCTTTTTCGTCTCTTCGGCCATCATTTCCGCAAATTGCTCATAAACCGACTCATGGACATATATTCTCTGCAGAGATATGCAGACCTGTCCGCTGTTGTAGAAAGAGCCGAAGGCACATTTGACGGCCGCACTCTTCAAATCGGCCGCACTGTCGATATATGTCGCCGCATTGCCGCCAAGCTCCAGACTCAGCTTCTTTATCCCCGCTTCTGCCGTTATTATTTTGCCCACGCCCACGGAGCCGGTGAAACTGATCACTCTGGGTATCGGACTCTTCACGAGTGCGGAGCCAACTTCGGCATCCCCATAGACGACACTCAGTGCATCGGGTACGGCATATTCGGAATCTATGAAGAGTTTCGCGAACTTGTAGGCGGTGAGGGGTGCTTCGGGTGTAGGTTTGAGCACGACGGCATTACCGCTACCCAGCGCCGGCGCTATCTTGTGTGCGATGAGATTCAGAGGAAAGTTGAAAGGGGTTATACAGACCGCCACACCCACTGGCTTTCTACGATAGTATGCCGTAGCCTGCCTTCCGCTGGGTGTAGCGTCCGAAGCTATGGTCTCCCCTCCGAAAGAGAGCAGCTCTCCCGCCGTCAACTCTATCGTCTCGGCACATCTGCGTACCTCTATGCGGGCGAAGTGCAGAGGCTTGGCTATCTCGTCGACAATCATTTTCGCGAAATCATCCTCCTGCTCTCTCAACTTCGCAGCCACATCCTTGAGCCAGGCTATCCTCTGATGCAGAGGGGCTTTGGCCGCCGCCTTCGATGCCGTTTTGGCTATCTTTAGAGCCTTTTGGGCATCTGCGGCGCTACATACGGGATAGGTACTCACCACCTTCCCGTCATACGGACTCTTACGCTCCACCTTCTCTTCTCTACTCTCATCCGTCGAGCCGAAAAGTATCTTCGCCTCTCTTTCGCTCTCGCTTCCTCCAAATATGTTGAACATCTTTTCTCCCCAAGTCTAAAAAGTTGAAATATTCTATCCAAAAGAGAATAAATATTGGGAAAGGGTGAAAAATTTCTTCATCGGCTCTCGCCAAAGCGGGAGATTGAGAGCCCCCGAAGGGAGGGGGAGGGATAGCGGAATCTATCTCGAGATTAGTAATATTCCATCAAGATACTACCGTTTCCGGCAGCCCAGTGGATAGTACATGTATCGCTAGTGCCTGCAGTTGTATTGACCTTGACCAAAACATGACCGCTTTTGACATGCAGATTGCTGTTGTCGAAATCTATACTGCACTGTTTTTTCGGTTCGGCACTCAAGCTTTGGGCTGTAATGTCCACATTGTCGAGCCACACAGTACCCCCGTTGGGATTGAGAATCGCAATAGCCAAGACCGCATCTTGAGTATCTCCGTTAGCCGGTACGGTAACATCGTTACAGACATATCCGTTACCTCTGAAATTGTTTATTATCGCTGCACCGCTTCTGCTTTTGCTTGTATATGAATTGACTGCAATAGTATATGTATGTCCTACAAAAGCCGGATCGTAAACAACTTCGATCTGTGCCGTACCATTATCGTCGATAGTATAGTCGGGATTGTCGGCGCTCCCCACCACATCAGCAGTTGCGACATTACCATTTAACAACCTGTCCTCATCACCAACTACATATTTTAGACCGGTTTTTATCTTACTACCATAGTATGTCTCTTTCAGTGTCAAAGATTCGGAGGAGCTTATATCCTCTATGCTCCAGTGCCCCATATACTCTTTGCCCGAGTGAGAATTGGAAGCCAGTACAATCACTCTATCTCTCGCAGGATTTAGATTGCCAAAGGGTTTTCTCGTCGAATCTGTAAATGTACTCACTCCACCACTATGCTCTATCGCACCGGTATCAGCGCCATCAGGCATGATTGTGGCCGCTTCGGTAGAGTTGCCTTCCGTGCCGCCACTGATAAGACTGGGGTGTATTTTGTCTCCTTTGTTGGCATGGTTGGCATATTTATCTACGGCATGTACGGTATATATGTCCTTAAAAAGACCCTTTTGCTCGTCGGGTATCGTTTTGACATAAACCAGAGAGAGGGAGGATATGGGCCCCGACATTATTGTAAGCGGAGCTGCCGTCTTGAGTTTAACATCCTCCTTTCCGTTGAATATCGTGGCTTCTATCTGAACGAGAGCGACCCCCGCTATAGTTTTTGTCTTTATGCCTATGCTCATGACATTCTCTTGAGAGTAGCTGAATTTGTTATCATCGACCTTCGTAAACGAGAGCATGTTTTTAAAACCGCTTATATCTACCGTAACATTCTTGACCCTCTCCGAATCTATCAGCTTATCCGGCGCACCTTTTTCATGAATACTAACCAAGATAACTCCCTCTTGCTCGACCGCAATCGTTTTTGGAGCCGATGCCTCTATTTCGTATGTCGCAACTCCATCTCCCGTAGAGAAGAAGTTGAAAGTCATCTCTTTTTGAATATTGCTCTGCTTTTCGGTAGCTGTGATCACTCTTGTGGGTTGATTATCTATAGAGTCCGGAGCCTTATATGTAAGTTCGCCTATTCCAGAGTCATTGGTCTTTATGGTAGTAGTTGAAAATTCACCATAATCGTTACCGTCTCCGTTAAAGAGTTGTTCGACCTCAACCTCGGCGCTGATACCGACATTTTCACTATTGACCGTAATGAATTTGATCTTCTGCTCTTCGCCTGCTTTGCTTACCTGTATATTTTGCGGCATTATATAGAGATTTGCCACCCCCTTGTCGAGTTGGGGTTCGAAGATGAGTTTCGTTTCGCTCATGTTGGATGGCTCTCCCTCTTTGTAGAAGGTGATTAGACTCTCTGAAAGCCCCTTCATCTCCTTGGGTGGCACATATGTAAAGGTGGCCATGCCGCTCTCATCGGTAGTGACGCTATATGACTGTAAACTGCCGTAAAGCGGCTGTATAAAGCTGGCGACAATCTTCTCTCCGACTGCAGGGTGTGTCCCGTTGATATCCGTTACAGAGAGCGCCACAGATATCTGATAATGCTCCTGAGAGCTTTTGACCGTAAGAGACTCTTGGGCATATAGCTTGTAGCTCGAGGCACTTTGGGTATCTCCAGAAGCACCTGTTTGCGCAAGATTCACCACCTCCTTATATGGCCCTCTTCTCTCGCTATTGTTGCCATTTAATATCCATTTGTCATAGCTCAATTCGACCGCTGTAGAGATAACTCTTTTTGAGCCGGGACAACTATATTTGGCATTTATATTTATATTGTGACTCTCTCCTACGGCTTCGAAGCGTAGATCTTCGCCAGAAACATTCTCTATTGTATAGCTATCTACAGTACAGCCATTGTTTAGAGAGAGAGATAGCCCATCGAGCTCTATTTTGATATCCTGCGCCATCTGTGCCGCTGTCATCTTGACTATAGCGGAAAATTCATTTCCCGAACTATCATTCTCGAAAGAGACTACACTCGTATCAATCTTGGCCGTAGGTGGTGGTCCGTTATCTTCTGCATCGTTACCTCCGCCTCCGCCACAACCGCTCAATATCAGAATGATTGTCGCCATCAGCAAATATATCTTCTTCATATCTTTTCCTTTCCGTTGCCACTTTCACTTAATTCAGTTTATAGTTGAAGCCGAGCGAGAAGCCGTATATCTCGTTTACATTGTCGAGCGAAGTATCGAGATATCTAAATGCGGCATCTATCGAGTAGTCTGGACAATCCCATATAGCACCCAACTGCCCTCCGTATGCCGTACCGCTCTCGTCTATACTGCTTCCGAATTTATACTCTTCATAACCTACGGTTGTACCGATATACGGTTGAATCGCCTGCTGTGCATTTATGGGGATGTCATACAAGAGATAATCGATCTGACCGGTAACGAGAGTGTTTTTTGCCGTTGCGCCAGATATAGTTTCGTTTTTTATGAAACTGTAGCCGAGTAGAAATCTCCAATCACTGTTTTTGGCTCCTATTTTCAAATCCAGCGACGGAGCCGTATAGTCTTGCTCGAGCCTAAGACTGTCGAGTGTCTTGAAGTGCCCAAATGTGGTACCCAGCCCCAAAATACCGGTACCATCTTGAGCGTTCGCGACATTTAAGAGTATGCCTCCAAGCACCAGCGCTTTGCACATTTTTGTCATTTTGTGCTTTTTCATATGTAAGTAACCCCCTTTTTCACATTTGTCAATATCAAATCATATCTTTTAATATATTAATATGTTCTTAGGCGACTGCCACTTTTGCTTTCATAGAGCGACTTAATCCAATACTATTGCACTTTTAACTATAATCACGAAACTATATCCACCCAGCGAAGGAGTATTGGCAATGATAGATTTGAAGTATCTTCAAAACAGTTTCGACGAGGCTTCGCAGAAACTGAAGAGAAGAGGAGTGGATGACGAAACTCTCGAGACGCTCAAAGGCCTTTTCGAGGAGATGAAGAGGAAGAATGCCGACTTCGAAGCCGTAAGAGCCGAGCAAAACAGGCTCTCCAAACTCTTCGGAGAATACAAAAGGCAAAATAGAGATCTAACTGAGCTCAAAGAGAGAGTGGATTCTCTCAAGAAAGAGGCCGCCCAACTGCACAAAGAGGCAAAAGATACACAGGAGACATTAAATACACTTGCATTGAGCATTCCAAATTTTCCCGACGAGCGTGTACCATATGGTATGGATGAAGAGGATAATGTGGAGATAAAGAGGATCTTGGAGCCTGGCAAATTCGATTTTCCTCCGAAAGAGCATTGGGAGTTGGCACAAGAGAATGGCTGGATAGACTTCGAGAGGGGTGTCAAACTCGCCAAGAGCAGATTCGCTGTCCTAAGAGGAGAGGCGGCAATGCTCCAAAGAGCTCTGATAAACTACTTTCTCGACAAAAATATGCAAAAGGGCTTTGTGGAATATGCACTACCTTTCATGAGCAATTCCGATATGCTCAAGGGTACGGGGCAGTTGCCGAAATTCGAAGATGATCTCTTCAAGGTATGCGAAGAGGACCTCTACCTCATCCCCACCGCGGAAGTTCCCCTCACCAACCTCTTTCACGATGAGATACTCGATATGGATGAATTGCCTCTTCTCATGACGGCATACTCTCCCTGCTTCAGAAGGGAGGCTGGAAGTGCGGGGAGAGATACGAGGGGGATAATAAGGCAGCATCAGTTCGCCAAGGTGGAGATGGTCGCGATCACCCACCCGGAGAGGAGCGACGAAGTCTTCGACATGATGGTACAAAACGCCTCCGAGATTCTCGAAGAGCTCGGACTTCCCCACAGACTGGTCGAACTCTGCAGCGCAGACCTCGGTTTCTCGGCTGCGCGCACAATCGATTTGGAGGTTTGGCTACCGGGACAAAAGAGATACAGAGAGATAAGCTCTGTCTCCAATACGAGAGATTTCCAAGCAAGAAGGGCGAAGATAAGATTCAAAGACGGCAAGAAGAATCGCCTCGTTCATACACTCAACGGCTCCGCTTTGGCAGTAGGCAGGACGATTGTCGCCATCATGGAAAACTATCAGCGTGAAGATGGCTCCATAGAGATACCCGAAGTACTCGAAAAATATATGTAATGGAAAGGGTTATGGTGAATCCATGGTTGAAAATAGTGCTTTTTTGTGCTGTAGGCTTCGTCGCATGGGGAAAAAATCTTCATATAGATAGAGAGAGATTTGCCGTAAATGATAGTGGATATTGCGAAAAGGTGACACTCGAAAATCGTAGTGGAAAAATTTTGAGATGGTGTTTGAGAGATTTTGTCGTAAAGGCCAAGCCGATAGCGATATGGGGTGCCAAGTTTATCCCCGATACAAAAGGATTTGCCGTAGTAGGAGAGAGATGGAGTGCAATCATAGCCCCGAAAAAGAGTATTTCATTCGGATATTGTGTCGAATCGAAAGGCTTCGTGAAGGGGGAGAATAGAGGTGTGCCGATAGACAAAAAGGGACTCTTTGGAGATTTTGCTACAGGTTTCGGTGGTGCCTATGCATTCGATTTTCAAGGAGAGGATGGCAATAGTGTTTGGGTCGATTCTGTCGATCTCGTATTCGATAAGGATATCAAAGAGAGCGAGCACTATAACATAATAGAGCGATTCGATTCCGAAGCGTTCGAAAATCTGCAAAGCTATCTCTCTCATGCGAAATATCTGGTTTACTGGATGGGTAGAAGATGGAATGAGAGCTGGTTCAATCAGGAGAAGATACAAAGAGCTATGGATAGAGGGTATATACCAGTTTTTCTATATTGGTATTTTGGAGATGAGCTGGATGATATCCCCTCGGATTCCGAGCTTGAGACCTATTATGAGAATTGCAAGAGAGTTGGAGGATTTCTGCAAAAGCTACATGGTACGAAACTATTTATCATGGAGCCAGAATTCAACAAAAAGAAGATTGTCCATAACGAGAAGAGTCAACACACTTTTGCCAGAATTATCTCCAAGGCTATCGATATAATTCGAAATAGAAGTTCGCAGACGCTATTTTCTCTCTGTATGATGGATACGGGGAATCGCAACGCCAACAAGAGCTATGAAAAGTGCGGATATGCAAACTGTGCACTCGGAGACAAAAGCAGATGGGCCGAAAGTGAAATTATCTACAACGACTTGAAAAATAAAATAGATTTTATCTCCTTTCAAGAGATGGTGGGGCAATTTAGTCGCGATCCGCAAGATCCGGGGACTTGGGAGAGAGCCAAGCCCAAAGGCTATACAAACGAAGAGGTGGGGATAGACTATTTGGCTCGAAGGGTTCTCAATCTAACGAAGTTTTTGCATGAGAAATATGCCAAGCCTATCTTTCTACCTTATATTGCGGTAGCGAGTGCGACATGGAACGATATCAACAAAAACTCAAAGATCGATATGGGTGAAATCGATGAAGAGGGATGGGAAGATAAGGTTGTTCAAACCTACAGGGAGCTTCGAGAGCTCGAGGGGGAGCTGAAACGAAACGGTATGTTTGGATATGCGACAATGGCACTGTTTGACCATCCAAGACACGATTATGGCGGTTATCAGTTCTTTATGCAAAATGAATACCACCTCGGAATTATCAAAAGTGGTGCCGAAGATGAGATAGATGCCCATATCTTCGGTGATATTGCACCAAAAGGTGAAGTTCTCGAAGCCCTCTTCGGGCGATAGAATAGGTCTTGCTATATCGTTACTATTACGATATAGCGAAGTTTTGCTGCTTCAAGTGTTACCATATCATTTTTCATTTCCCCCTTTGATGATATGAATAAGTATGGAATAAGCCATTAAGTTGTATAATCTCGTCCCCCCGATTGTAGTGTGCCTACACGGGAAGGACCTGCGTGAAGAATCTTTATGGAAGAGGCACCGTTTCCATAAGGGTTGGAAGGCAGAAAGACTCGGTCTTCCACGCAAAAAACGAGGTGCAAAAAGAGACAGGAGACCAAAATGAAGGTTAGACCCTCGGTTAAAAAGATGTGCGATGATTGCAAAATCATCAAGCGCAAAGGCGTAGTCAGAGTGATTTGTAAAAATCCCAAACACAAACAGAGACAAGGATAGACATGGCACGTATTGCAGGTGTTGATTTGCCAAAGAACAAGCGAATGGAGTATGCGCTGACATATATCTATGGTATAGGTCTTACGACTTCGAGAAAGATACTCGACGCTACCGGTATCAGCTACGACAAGCGTGTTTACGAACTGAGCGATGCCGAAGCGGCGACGATTCGTAAAGAGATTCAGGACAACTACATGGTCGAAGGAGACCTCCGTAAGAAGGTCATGATGGATATCAAGACTCTCATGGATCTCGGAAACTATCGCGGTCTCAGACACAGACGCGGACTACCGGTACGCGGACAGAAGACTAAAACCAATGCACGCACCCGCAAGGGCAAGAGAAAAACAGTCGGCGCAGCGTAAGGAGCAGTGAAGAATGGCTAAGAAAAAAATCAAGAAGAGTGTCGCCAAGGGTGTGGTCTATATCGCCGCAACATTCAACAATACGGTTATTACGGTTACCGATGAGATGGGTAATGTACTTGCATGGAGCAGTGCCGGAGCGCTCGGCTTCAAGGGAAGCAAAAAATCCACTCCCTATGCGGCTCAGCAGGCTGTGGAAGATGCGATGAACAAAGCCAAAGAGTATGGAATAAAAGAGGTTGGTATCAAGGTTCAGGGACCCGGTTCGGGTCGTGATACGGCCGTGAAGTCCGTAGGTGCCATAGAGGGGATACGAGTAACCTTCCTCAAGGATATCACACCTCTGCCTCATAACGGTTGTCGTCCTCCCAAGAAGCGTAGAGTCTGATTCGATTGGAAACGGCTCTATTTGCGAATAGATGTCTATTTGAAAAATATTTTGAAGAAAAAAGAAAAAGGTAAACAAGATGGCAAGATATAGAGGTCCTGTTGAAAAACTCGAAAGACGACTCGGTGTCGATCTTGGACTCAAAGGAGAGCGCAGACTCTCCGGAAAGAGTGCACTCGAAAAGCGCCCATACGCTCCCGGCCAGCATGGACAGCGCAGAAGTAAAATCAGCGAATACGGCCTGCAGCTTCGCGAGAAGCAGAAGGCGAAATTCATGTATGGCGTAAGCGAGAAGCAGTTTAGAACTCTCTTCAAAGAGGCCAATAGAAGAGAGGGCAATACCGGTGAACTTCTGATTCAACTTCTCGAGCAGAGACTTGACAATGTAGTTTACAGAATGGGATTCGCCACTACGAGAGCTTTCGCGAGACAGCTTGTCAACCATGGTCACATTCTGGTTGACGGTCGTAGAGTCGATATCCCCTCCTATCGCGTAAAGGCCGGTCAGAAGATCGAGGTGAGAGAAAAGAGCAAGAACAACCCCCAGATCCAAAGAGCGATAGAGCTTACGAATCAGACCGGAATCGTAGAGTGGGTAGATGTGGACAAAGAGAAACTTTTCGGTATATTTACGAGAATTCCGGATAGAGAAGAGGTATCGATACCTGTAGAAGAGCGTCTGATAGTCGAGCTTTACTCCAAGTAACCAATCGAAAGGCTGGCATATGAAAAAAATAAAAACGGCACCGTTTTTGCCTACTGAGGTCGAAATAGACGAAATCAGCGGGACAAAAGCTCAGGTGGTTGCGTATCCGTTCGAGAACGGGTATGCGGTGACGCTGGCCCATCCTCTCAGACGCCTTCTTCTCGGGAGCTCTATCGGATATGCTCCGATATCTCTCAAGATAGAAGGAGCCAAACACGAGTTCGACTCCATCAGGGGAATGCACGAAGATATAGCTCTTTTTATCATCAACCTCAAGAGTATCAGATTCCGTATCCGCGAAGAGATGGATGACAGAGCCAAAGTGAGCTACAGCTTCAAGGGGCCGAAAAAGGTCATGGCCGGGGATCTGAACAACGATACTGTAGAGGTGATAAACAGCGATGTAACGCTGGCTACGCTCAACGAAGATGCGGAACTCAACTTCACGATGGAGATAGCCAGAGGGATTGGATATGTCCCGAGTGAAGATCTCAGAGAAGAGGTGGAGAGCGACGCTATCGCCCTCGACGCCTTTTTCACACCGGTGAGAAAAGCCAACTACAGCATAGAGAATGTGCTTGTAGAGGACAATCCCGATTATGAAAAGATCGTTTTCGATATAGAGACAGACGGGCAGATTACGCCTGTAGAGGCTTTCAGTAACGCTCTCAAGACGATGAGCCAGCAGCTCTCCGTATTCGGAAACATACTCAATCTCGATTTGAGTATGAGCAATGGAGCCAAGAACTCTGGAGGCGGTGAGCTCAAATCGTTCATAGTCCCCATCGACACTCTGGGATTGAGCGCGAGAAGTTTCAACTCTCTCGAAAGAGCGGGTATAAAGTATCTCGGCGAACTTGTCATGATGAGCGAGAAGGAGCTCAAGGATATAAGAAACCTCGGCTCCAGGTCGCTTGCGGAGATACAGCAGGTATTGAGCGAAAGAGGTTTCGGAGAGGATTTCATTCTCGATGAAGAGACCAGAAGCGCTCTGAGCAAAAAGATAGAACAACTAAAAGAATAGATAAAGGATTGCCATGAGACATAGACATGGATATCGCAAACTCGGTAGAAAATCTCAGCATCGTGCCGCACTGCTGAAAAACCTTGCAATCTCTCTAACGGAGCACGGCAGAATAGAGACTACACTGCCCAAGGCGAAGGAGCTCAGAAAGTATTACGAAAAGCTCATCACCAAGGCATCCGCCGGTGATTTCAACGCACACAGAGCAGTTTTCGCCCAGCTTCAGGACAAAGCTTCCACGAAGAAACTCGTAGAGGAGATCGCTCCGGGATACAAAGATAGAAACGGCGGTTATACCAGAATTATAAAGACGCGCCTCAGAAAGGGCGATGCGGCTGAAATGGCCATCATAGAGCTCGTATAAACTCCGGGTGGAGATCTTCTCCGCCCAAAAAACCCATACATCAATCGTTTATATATTTACTAATATCATTAATTTTTTATTATTCGTCCGATGTTATATTTACAGAGGTCCATCTGCACGATGCGTGAGGTGGAAGGACATCCAAAAGCGATCAAGGATAGGAATGAAAAGTATATTGTCAGTGATAATAATATTGATATTGACACTGACTCTGGACGCAAATAGGGCGTCGGGAGACAAAACGGATCGAAAAAAATCCGCTAAGAGGATTAAAACGGTCGAATATGTCGTGAAAGAGGGAGATATACTATACAGCATTGCCCATGCCCACCACACTACGATAGCTGAACTCAGAAGTGCCAACAAGCTGGAGAAAAATGCGATAATCAAAGTGGGACAGAAGTTGAAAGTCCCGGTAGATACCTATTTTCCGGATGCCAAATCCAAAAGTGACAAAAGTGTCGGTAAAAAAGCGAGTGCAAAGAGTGTGGCTACGAAAAAGGGACAAGATGAATATATTGTGAAGTCTGGCGATACTCTCTCTATACTGGCCGAAAAATTTGGCCTGAAAACTGTCGAATTGGCCAAAGCTAACGGCTTCAAGGATCCCTCTTGTGCGCTGATAAAAATAGGTCAAAAGCTTAAAATACCTTCGAAAAAAGCCATTGCGACCACAAAGAAGGGAGATTCTGGCAAAAAAAAGAGCAAGAAGCTTGCGAAAAAGAGGGAAAAAAAGGATAAAACGAGAGAGATACACGAGACGAAAAAAGAGAAGAAACAGACTGTCTATATCGTGAAGTCCGGCGATACTCTCTCTATACTGGCCGAAAAATTTGGCCTGAAAACTGTCGAATTGGCCAAAGCTAACGGCTTCAAGGATCCCTCTTGTGCGCTGATAAAAATAGGTCAAAAGCTTAAAATACCTTCGAAAAAAGCCATTGCGACCACAAAGAAGGGAGATTCTGGCAAAAAAAAGAGCAAGAAGCTTGCGAAAAAGAGAGAAAAAAAAGATGATATAGAGAGTGTGGTTAGAACCGTAGTGGAGAAAAAGGAGTTGATACATACTGTAAAAAGGGGAGACACTCTCGCAAAACTCGCTCATAGATATGGAGTGAAGGTATCCGATATAAAGAGACTAAATTCACTCAAGAGAAGCTCCATTATAAGAAAAGGACAGAAACTAAAAATAGTGCTTGTAAAAAAAAGAGAGTTGATCGACAGATATAAAAAATACAAGGTTGCAAATGGCGATACCCTTTTTACAATAGCAAGAAAAAATCATCTCCTTTTGAAAGATTTGATGCAAAGTAACGGCTTGGGTGTTAGCGATCTTATCAGACCTGGGCAGATTTTGAGAATTCCTCTGAAAGAAGAGGAGTTTGCCTTGAGTAAAAGGAGCAAAAAAGGGAAAAAACGGCTCGCCAAAGCCAAGAAAAAGAAAAAAGAGAACATATACAAAGTTCGCAAAGGTGACTCTTTGTGGATAATAGCCAAAAGAAACGGATTGAGTATAAAAGAGCTTAGAGAGATAAACGGAATGAAAAAGGGTGATGTGATTCGTGTCGGTATGTCTCTGAAGCTCGAGAAGAGTATCCCCAAAGAGGTAAAAAGCAAGAAGATAAAGAAGAGATATGTAGTGCGAAGCGGCGATACTCTCTGGAAGATAGCCAAGAGATACAAGACTACCATAGAAGATATACGAAAGAGTAATGGCTTGAAAAGGGGGGCGATGTTGAGAAAGGGAATGAAGCTCACACTACTTCTCGAGCCCGAAAAGAGCGGAAAGAAAAAGATACATAGTAAAAAAAGCTTGCATAAGAGGATAGCGAAAAAGAGAGAGAGGAGAAAAAGAAGAAGAGATGCACTTGCGGCGCTCGAAGGTGGTAATAGAGCGAGCAGAGCGAGCAATCAGGTAATAAGAACAGCTAAAAGATACCTCGGTAAGAGGTATGTCTGGGGTGCGGAGGGGCCGAACAAATTCGACTGCTCAGGATTTACACAATATGTAATGAAAAAATCCAAAGGTGTGACAATACCCAGAATATCGAGAAAGCAGGCCTACTACGGAAAGTATGTCAGTAGAAAAAATCTCAAGCCCGGAGACCTCATATTTTTCGATACATCCAGGAGACGCAGAGGCTATGTGAATCATGTCGGTATCTATATCGGTAACAACAAATTCATACACGCAAGCAGTGCACGACACAGAGTGGTCATCACATCTCTCAATAGACCCTTCTATCGTGCGAGATTCAAATGGGGACGCCGTATCAATTAAGAGAAAAAGGCTCCGAGCAGGAAGCAGGATTGCACAAAAGGGTTTTTCTCCGGCAAAAATAAAATAGGAGTCGAGAGCAAGAGAGTGCCTCTCGATCGATTTTCGGACTTTTCTTTAAAATATAACTAAGAGGTTGGATATGTTTTTTACTACACCGCTAAAGAAAGGAAGTATCAAAATACTTCTCTTGGGCTCGGGTGAGCTGGGAAAAGAGGTGGTAATAGAGGCTCAGAGATTGGCGATAGAGACGGTCGCGGTGGACAGATATGAAAACGCGCCCGCTCAACTGCTGGCCAACAGAGCCTATACGATAGATATGCTCGACAAAGAGGCTGTGCTGGAAGTGATAGAGAGGGAGAGACCGGACTATATACTTCCCGAGGTAGAGGCTATAGCTATCGAAGCTCTCTTCGAGGCGGAGAAGAGAGGATATACCGTCATACCAAATGCGGAGGCGGTAAACAAGACGATGAATAGAAAAAATATTCGTATATTCGCCGCAGAGGAGTTGGGGGTGAAGACAAGCTCCTATCTCTTCGTAAAGAGTCTCGACGAACTTTACGAAGCTTGCGACAAGATGGGTTACCCCTGTGTGGTGAAACCTGTCATGAGCAGCTCCGGACATGGACAGAGTATTGTCAGAGGACGAGATGATCTCTCTATGGCATGGGAGATAGCCAAGGAGGCGAGGGGAGATGCCAGCGAACTCATTGTGGAAGAGTTCGTACCCTTCGACTACGAGATAACGCTCCTGACCGCAAGAAACGAGACGGGTACGGTCTTTTGCGAACCGATAGGACATATCCAGAAGGATGGAGACTATATAGAGTCGTGGCAGCCTATGGCAATGAGCGAAGAGACTTTGAATAGGGCACAGGAGATAGCCAAAAGGGTGACGGATGGACTGGGTGGAAGAGGTATTTTCGGAGTGGAGTTCTTCGTAAAGGGCGAAGAGGTTTACTTCTCCGAACTATCTCCCAGACCGCACGATACCGGTATGGTGACACTCATTACCCAGAGTCAGAGCGAATTTGCGCTGCATCTGAGGGCGGTACTTGGTCTGCCTCTGGATTTCGACTTCCTCTCTCCGGGTGCCAGTGCCGCCTACAAGGCTCTAAACAGCAGTGAAAATCCCAGAATATTCGTTCCCGACGATGCGTTTTCGTCGAAATCTTTCGTCAGGATATTCGGCAAACCGGATTCTCATCCCGGCCGTAGGCTCGCCGTGGCGCTTGCCATAGCCGAGAGTGCGGAGGAGGCCAGAGTCAAGGCCCGCGCCATAGCGGAGCGAATCTACGACGATTGAGGCAGGCCCATGGTCGCGGTGATTCAGAGAGTATCCTCCTCTTCGGTCAGGGTCGATGGTGAAGAGATAGCCAGAATTGGGCGGGGCTTGAATATACTCCTAGGTGTCGTGGAAGGTGATGACGAAAGAGATATAGACAGACTCGTGGAGAAGATAGTACATCTGCGAATCTTCGCCGACAGCAGCGGCAGGATGAACAAGAGTCTGCTCGATATAGAGGGAGAGGTGCTCGCGATAAGCCAGTTTACGCTGGCGGCTTCGCTCAAAAAGGGTAGAAGACCGAGTTTCGAAAAGGCTATGGAGGCAAAAGCTGCATTCGCACTCTACGAACTCTTCTGTAGTAGGCTGGGAGATATGGTGCCTCTGAAAAAGGGGCGTTTCGGTGCCATGATGAGTGTTGATATACAAAATGACGGCCCGGTGACCTTCATACTCGACAGCAAGGAGCTTTGAGCTTGCCATTTCATACTGAGACGGCAAAATCAAACCCATTCCATATATAAAGCTCTACCCGCGATGGTGGGAATGAGATAGAAACGAGTTATTATTGTCACCTGTCGCTCTAATCGCATCCAAGGCTTTGACTGACGAGAGAGTCACCTCTTCGGTAATAGAACGGAAATTCCTTATATCTGCAGGATAGAGTTCACAACTCAAAGAAACCAGAGGCTTCAGCCCCACGCAAATGTTAAAAGGACTTTTACTTATTATTCTCGATGGCAAGCTCTATGGACTTCGGTGTCCGATTCGATAATGTCAAGAAATGTTCGCAATTTTCCTTCCCAGTAAATATATTCAAGCGGCATTCAGCCACGCCTCGTAAATTTCCATCACCTGATATAACTTTTTCCATCTCCCAATCCTCGGCATACTCCATCAAATAGGTGCCGATGAGTCTGATATAGGATGCCTGGGAGGGAAAGACTGATACGACCCATGAGCGCCTTCGTACCTCCTTGTTGATACGCTCCAACGTGGACACCTACCGGCAAAACCCACTTCACTCTTTACGGCTTCATCGAATTCCTCGAAAAGGCCATCGACTCCTCCTCTATGAAGCTCTACAGTCTCCACCATGCCAAAAAGGTCAGGGAGTGGGTCGAAGAGCATTAGGAGAAGATCGCACTCTTCTACCTACAGGATCTCAATTCCGACGAATATCTCAAGCATGAGATGCACTATTGATAAGCGATGAGAAGCCGGATTTAAATTTCACTTGATATTGCTTAGCTACAAAACTGACAAGATATCTGTAAATCAGAGTATCTTTTCGACAATCAACTGTAAAGTCCGTCTATCGTTGAAGATATTCTCCGAAACGGTGTATATGATATCTATTTTTTCACTATTTTCTATCTTCTCTATCTCACTCTCGCTCAATCTGAATTTCAGTATCTCTATGAATATATCTCCATTTCTGGCTATGAATTTCAGATGTCTGCCGTCACTCATATATCTCTTCTCCCGAATATATACATCTCTGGCCAGAAACTTTGGTTTTCTATTCTTCTCACCATAGGGCTCGAAAGAGTCCAGTATCGCATAGAGATTCCAGTCTATGGAAGATAGCGGCAACTCTCCGAGAATATCGGGGTCGATATAGTCTCTATTGTCGCAATTCTCTTTCGCATGTCTGCGGATAGCCTGAGTGAAAGAGTCCAGATCCTTTTTTTCAAGACTCAATCCTATAGCCGCTTTGTGTCCGCCGAACTTTTTGAGCCTGTCGCTGCAGCTACTGACCATATCGAAGAGATTGCACTCACCGAAACTTCTGCCGCTACCCTTGTAATCCTCTCCATTGGCTGTAAGAATGATTGCCGGTGTCTCGAAGGCTCTTGCCACTCTCGAAGCGACTATACCTATGACTCCTTCGTGCCAACTATCGGAGGCTATCACCTGTATCGCCTCATCCTCTTTCGCGAGCTCCATGGCTTCTGCCGTGATACTCTCTTCGAGGAGTTTCCGTCTTTCGTTGCATTCGACAAGCCTCTTGAGATAGTTTCTGGCATCGTATATGTTTCGTGCACATATATACTCGCAGGCTATGGAGGCATCCTCGACTCTTCCGGCACTGTTGATCACAGGTGCGAGGCCGAAGGCTATATCTTCCGCTCTCAGGCGCTCTTTGGAGCTATACTCCCTATAGGCTTTCATAAAGGGCATATCACTGCTCTGTAGAATGGAGAGTCCGCTTTTGACTATCGCTCTGTTGATATGAAGAAGGGGCATGATATCGGCTATGATGGCGAGTGTCGCAATCTGAAGCATACTCTTCATATCTATATCGACTCCGAGACTCCTTTTGAGTGCGGCACAGAGATACCAGGCTATCTGGGCTCCACATACCTCATCGTAGGGGAAGGTGCAATCTATCTGCTTCTGATTTACGATGGCATATGCCGCAGGCGGTATCTTCGGTACGATATGGTGATCGGTAATAATGAGATCGATACCTCTCCTCTCACACTCACTGGCAGCCTCCAAAGATGAGATACCGTTGTCCACCGTGATAATCAGATCGGCATCCGCAATTCTCGAGAGTAGAGAGGGGGAGAAGCCGTAGCCGTCCCTGAATCGATTGGGAATGAGCCAGTCGAGATCGTATCCGAGCTCACGAAAGAAGAGCCTCATGATCGCCGTGGAGCAGACACCGTCCACATCGTAATCGCCTACGAGGACTATCTTCTCCCTCCTCTTCAAAGCCAAAACTATCCTATCTGCAGCCTTTTGCATATCTTTGAACATATACGGATCGGGAAGATCGGAAAGTTTCAAAAAACCATCTTCAAATCTCGAGAAGAGAAGCTCCTCTATCTTTTCGGCCGAGAGGAGAGGCAGAGTGTCGTAACTCAAGCTTCGGCACTCTTCATTGCGGCTTCAACGAAAGAGAGTATGGCCGGATTGGGATTTTGCAGTCTGGAGGTGAACTCAGGGTGAAACTGTACTGCGAGGAACCACGGATGCTCTTTCACTTCGACCGCCTCTATAAGGCCGTCCGACTCTCCAGTCACCTCCATACCGGCACTCTCCATCTCCTCCCTGTATGCGGGATTGGCTTCGTAGCGGTGTCTGTGTCTCTCGTATATCACGGTACTGCCGTACGCCTTCTCCAGATTGCTTCCCTTTTTGACATCGCATCTATACTCGCCGAGCCTCATTGTCCCACCCAGTGGTGAAGTCGTCGTCCTCACCTGCTTGGTACCGCTCGCATCTATGAATTCATCGATGAGATATATCATGGGGTGTTTCGTGTTTTTGTCGAACTCCATGGAGTTGGCATCCTCATAAGCCAGTACATTTCTGGCGAACTCTATTATGGAGAGTTGCATTCCCAGACATATTCCCAAAAAAGGTATTTTATTCTCTCTGGCGAATCTTATCGACTCTATTTTGCCTTCGACTCCTCGCTCTCCGAAACCGCCCGCTACGAGTATTCCGTCCACTCCGTTGAGATACTTCTCCGCCGTATCGTCCTCCACCTTTTCACTATCGACCCACTTTATTTTGACTCCCCTGTCCAGATGCGCGCCGGCGTGCATCAGAGCTTCGGTAAGAGACTTGTAGGACTCTTTGAGGTCGAGATACTTTCCTACGAAAGCTATCGTGACTTCATCGGCCGGTTTGAGTATCTTGTTTACGAGTGTGTTCCACTCATCCATCTTCGGATGCAGTTCACCAAGCTTCAACTGTCTGGAGATTGGACCCAGAATATCCTGCATGAGGAAATTTATGGGTACTCTATAGATGGTAGGGGCGTCTATGGCCTCTATGACACTCTCTTCATCCACATCACAGCTGTTGGCGATTTTGCGTTTCATCTCCACGGGTACGGGCTGTTCGGCTCTGAGAATCAGCATATGGGGAGCTATACCTATCCTTCTGAGCTCCTGTACGGAGTGTTGTGTAGGTTTGGTCTTCAACTCTCCAGCAGCTTTGATATAGGGCAGAAGAGTGACATGTATGTTCATGACATTCTCTCTCCCCAGATCATGCTTCATCTGTCTGAAGGTTTCGAGGAAGGGCAATCCCTCGATATCTCCCGTCGTACCTCCGAGTTCGACTATCAGAATATCTTTGCCCTCTCCCGCTCTTCTTATTCTATCTTTTATCTCGTTGACGATATGGGGTACCACCTGTATCGTCTTTCCGAGATACTCCCCTTTTCTCTCCTTTTCGATTACCGATTTGTATATCTGTCCGGTAGTGAAGTTGTTGGCTTTGGTGAGCGATGTATCGAGAAATCTTTCGTAGTGCCCGAGGTCGAGGTCCGTTTCGGCTCCATCTTTCGTTACGAATACCTCTCCATGTTCGAGTGGAGACATGGTACCGGGGTCCACATTTATGTAGGGGTCGAGTTTGAGTACCGCCACCCTGAGTCCGGAGGATTTCAGCAGTGTACCTATGCTGGCCGCGGTTATTCCTTTTCCAAGCGAGCTTAGCACACCACCCGTTATAAATATATATTTGCTCTCTTTTTCACTCATCTCTTTCTCTCTTTTCTCTATCATATGACTATAGGCATTATTATCGTTATGAAATTTCCATCCTTCACCATGAAGGGTGTCGTCGCTTCGTTGATTCCGAGTATGAAACTCTCACTTTCGCTCTGTGAGAGGAAATCGAGCATATGCCTGCTGTTTATCGTCAGCTGGTAGCTTTGTTCTATATTGGTGACTCTCTCGATTTCGGTCTTGGCCTCCACATCGGTGGAGAGGGAGTCGAAGACTATACGGTCGGGCTCTATGCTTATTCTTATCTCGTGGGATATAGTCGTTATCATCCGTATAGCGTCTATCATCTCCTTCTTGGGGAGCTCGATTTCATGTTTGAGGCTTTTGGGGATTATCCTTTCGTAGTCCGGATATTTGCCGTTTATGAGCCTTGTGTAGAAAAATAGGTCCTCGTTCGTGATAATCAGTGTATTCTCGTCGTAGTATATCTCTATCTTGTCGAGGAAGAGTTTCTGTATCTCCATAATGGCTTTTTTGGGAAGTATGAGAGCCAGTTCCTTTTCCGATACATTCTCCATCTTCACTATGGCGAGCCTTTTGGTGTCGGTTCCCACTATATCGGTATATTCTCTCTTTATATTTATGAGGGCTCCGTTGAGTTCATGCTTGGGATTGTTGGTATCTATGGCGGGAGAGATTTTTTTGAAATTCTTGATCAGAGAGTACGAATCGAGAGATATTTTGGGTTTTTCGTCTTTGACGGGAAAGGAGGGATAGGCTTGCGGGTCGAATATGGGCAGTTTGAATTTGGAGCGTTTCTGTATCACTTTGAGATGTGAATCTTCGGTCTCCAGCCTTATCTCTTCATCTCTGAGGATTCTTATTATGTCGAGCAGTTTCTTGCCGTTTGCGGTAAAGGAGCCACCTTCGATGGTTTCGAAGCGCTCCGTCTCTATCTGTAATCCTATCTCATGGTCAGTAGCCCTTATTACGCTCCTGCCTTCATAGCTCTCTATCAGTATATGTGATGTTATCTGGGTATCGTCTTTTTTTTCGAGAAACGGCTGTACACTTATCAGTATGGATTCGAGAATCTGTTTCTGTACTTTGATCTTCATGATCTCCCTCTTTATTTAATATTTGAGTAGAAGTAGTAGTTGTTTCCCCGGAAAGTGTGAAAAAGCTCTGAAGAGCCCTCCACACCGTAAATATCGAATGGCTTACTTCACCCTCTTCTTTCACATTTATTCACTGCTGAAATTATATCCTCATTTTCATTCAATTTAGCGATATGGGGGTCTGCGCAGTTATATGTCGCTCTTGCGATGGCTGCTTCCCACCTTGTTGGAGAGCTCTTCGAGGAGCACTTTGAAGTTTTCGTCGTTTTCGACTATCTCGTTTATCTTCTTCATGTTTTTACTGACTGCCGTATGGTCTTTCATCCCGAAATAGAGGGCTATCTGGGGCATGGAGTTGGGAGTCAGGTTTCTGGCGAGATAGATGACGATTCTCCTGGCGTTGACCACATTCTTGTTTCTCTTTTTCGACTTGATGTCGGAGGGTTTGACATTCAACTCTCTGGCGACAATACCCACGATATCGTCTATGGTGATATTCTCCTGCTTCTCCTTCAGCTGGTCCCTGACGGCATTTTTGGCGAATTCGGGTGTTATCTCCTGATTGAGCATCGTACTCATGGCGTTGAGTTTGATTATGGTCCCCTCTATCTCTCTTATATTGTCTCCCATATGGGTGGCGATGAAGTTGATGATATCCCTGTCGAGTCTGATGCCGTCGAGTTCGCACTTCTTCTGTATGATGGCTATCTTGGTCTCCAGTTCGGGAGGCTGGATATCTGCGGTGAGTCCCATCTCGAAACGGCTTCTCAGTCTGTCCACGAGTCCGGCTATCTTCTTGGGAGCTCTATCCGATGTCAGTACTATCTGTCTGTTGAGGGAGTGGAGTTCGTTGAAGGTGTGAAAGAGCTCCTCCTGTGTCTGCTCCTTACGGCTTAGAAACTGTATATCGTCTATCAGAAGCAGGTCGCAGTGTCTGAAGGTATCTCTGAATCTGTCCATCGTACGGGATTGAAGAGAGGAGATGAATTTGTTCATGAACTGTTCGAGTGTCGTATATATCACGGTATCTCCGAATTGGGTACGGTAGTTTCCAATCGCCTGCAGAAGGTGGGTCTTTCCGAGGCCGACTCCTCCGTATATGAAGAGAGGGTTGTACTGTATCCCGGGTTTTTCCGCTACGCTCCTGGCGGTGGTGTAGGCAAACTGGTTGGAGCTTCCCACGACGAAACTGTCGAAGGTAAAAGATGGGTTCAGATGGGTACTTTTGCCGCTTTTGCTCTCTTTTTGCATATTTTTATGACTGAGTAGGCTCCCCTCCTTCCTCTTCGAGGCCGTTATTTCGACCTTGGGTTTTATACCGTTTTCCAGTTCGAAGAGATGTGCGATACTTTTGCTGTATTTCGTCTCCACCCATTTCGCAGTGAAGATGTTCGGCGCTCTGAAGATAGCTATATCGCTTCTGGAGAGTTCGGTATCGTACTCCAGCCTTTGGATATATCTTCGGTACTCGTTTACGCTTATCTCCTTCTCCAGCTCCTTCAACACCTTTTGACCGATATTCATCTTCTCTCTATTCCTCCACTTTTTCACATGCCGAAATGTGAATATTTATTCGATTTTATCCAAAAAGGACTAAAATACGGAAAATCCAAGGGTATCGTTCGAGGTGAAAAAGTTTTTCACATTGTGAAAAGAGAGGTGAAAAGTGAATATTTTGGGAATAGATCCGGGAAGCAGAAATCTGGGATACTGCATTTTGAGACTCGAAAACAGAAAAATGATACTGCTCGAAGCCGGAGTTCTCAGAATCAGAAGCGAAACTCTTCAGGAGCAGATAGTGGAGTTGATAGAGGGGCTGGATATCATTCTGAAAAAAGAGAGTATAGACGAGGTCGCCATAGAGGATATCTTCTATGCCTACAATCCCAAAAGTGTCTTGAAACTCGCCCAGTTCAGGGGAGCTTTGAGTCTGAAGATTCTACAGGAGATAGGCTATTTCCACGAATACACCCCTTTGCAGGTCAAAAAGGCTCTTACCGGAAACGGCAAGGCAGGCAAGGAGCAGGTCGCCTTCATGGTAAGAAAGATACTCGCTATCAAAAAGGAGATCAAACCTCTGGATATCACCGATGCCATGGCTATAGCCATAACCCATGCCCAGAGGCTGAGAAGGAGATAAATCCGATTTTTTATATATTTTATATACAATATCAAGCTATTCAAGAGGTAGATAGTGTTATTGAAAGAGAGATTTTTAGCTTATTGAGAATGGTTGAGGAGAAGATGGGGTATATCTTGTATCGAACTTGACAAAGATAAATCTCAAAAATAGCTTGTCGAGATGGATATAGTGGAATAGGGGAGAAGGGATTGTAGGAGTCCTTTTGTATAGGAGCAACTCAGGGATATGGAGACGATATGTTGTTGAAGTTGATTGTTTTTGGACTTGTGTTTTACTGGCTTTATAAGATATTTGGAGGCAAAATCGTGCCGAATGAGAAAAAAGATGAGATAGAGCTTGAGGATACTATGGTAGAATGTGAAAACTGTTCTACATTTGTAAGCAGTAAAGAGGCGATAAAATATAAAGGCAAATTCTACTGCTGTGCCGAATGTTTGCCAAAAGGAGGTAAATAATGCTTATTTTCGGACATCCCTGGATAGAAAGTCCAAGATTTATGAAAATATTTTCCATAGAGGAGATAGAGAAGATTCAAGCCGATGAGATAGTCCTCTTGGAGCCCCTCAATGTCTCAATCGATATTGCCAAATACTGTAAGGCCAATGATATATCCTTCTCTATAACTGTCAACAATATTAGAGATGCCGTTTTTGCCAATGCCTTGAAGGCAAACTATATTCTATGTCAGCACGAGCAGGCTATCATTATCCAAAAGATAGCCGATGACTACATCTTCGACACCAAGATTCTGGTGGTGATAGAGGATGAGAAGAGTATAGACAACATTGTCCGTTTCGGTATAGACGGCGTTATCTTCTCCAAAGCCATCGTACAGAAGTAGCCGGAGATTCTCCGTTTTTATTTCGTCGCTCCACTTGGCGACAGCGAAGCAAGATACAGGGGGTATGTATGATGCTTCCTGTATCTATCCATAGACAAAGGAGTTGGCGAATGTATCCGCACGATATACGCAGAGAGTATCTATATCTACCTCCTTCCGAAGATAAAACGATAGTCCTCGTCACGGGGAAAGAGCTCAGGCACAGACGCTTCGCTCTTCGAATCATAGAGAGCTTCGGCGAGAGGGTGAAGGGCTGGTACGAACTCGACGACAGCTTCCGCTCTTTACACAAAGCCACAGCCTTGTCTTCAAAACTTTCCCGACTCGAAAAGATACCCTCTTTCGCAAGAGATGTGGCGAAATACTACAGATGCAGAGGTCTCAAAGCCGCAGTGCGCAAAAGTGCGACGGATATATCCGATCTACTCTATCGAATCAGACTCAGAAGTAGAAGTCTCAGGAGAGAGGAGGAGAAACTCTTCGCAAAAGAGATAGCGAGGCTCGAAAAGAAGATAGATATGCAGGCTCGAAAAATAGAGACGGAGTATGTCCATACGGATGATTTCAGAGAAGAGATACGACAACTCGACCCCTATCTCTTTCTGACACTCGGAGGGCCTCTGTATAAATCGGCGCTGATAGAGAGTATAAGAGGAGTGGCGATAAACCAGCATGCAGGCTCTTCGCCCCGTTTCAAAGGAAGCAATACGATACACTGGGCCCTATACCATAGAAAGCTCGAAGATATAGCCTCCACCGTACATCTGACTGTCAGCGCTGCGGATGCTGGTGCGATCTTGAGAAGATCCACGGTCACTCTCCACCCCGACGACAGTATAGAGTCGATCTTTCTAAGAACGGTCGCACTCGGTACGGAGCTCATGATAGAGGTGGTAGAAGAGATTATCGATTCGAACTCGCAGAAGATAGCCATATTCCCACAGGATTCGAAAGACGGCAGAAGCTATCTCGATAGCGAGCTGAACTTTCCTGTACGCAAAGCGCTCCTGAGAGATTTCGATTCCGGCTGGCTACGGGAAGAGCTCGAGAGGATAAGGAGATTCTGATGAAAAAAGGGTGGTATATACTCAACTATCACGATATCTCATGGGAGGAGAGTATCTGGATGAGAGGTATAGGAGGCACTTTCGCTCCCGATATCTTCCAAGAGCAGCTCGAGATACTCTCCAAGAGCGCCAGACCCGTATCGATAGAGGAGGGCTTCAAGAGATTTCTGGATGCGGATATAGACGAGCCCCTCGTGAGCTTCTGGTTCGACGACGGCTTCAGGGGTGTACGAAAATATGCCATGCCCATAATGAAAGAGTATTCAATAGAGGGTGCGGTCTCAATAAATTCACGCTTCGCCCTGAGAGAGGAGATGTTCTGGAGAGCCAAACTCTCCTTCCTCGCCCATAGCGACGCATCGAGACTTCTTAGAAGCAGGCTTAAAAAGTTCGCTTTCAGGACGGGGAGAGAGTACATAAAAGCTTTTACGCTCGATCACTTCTCCCGGGATATAGTCGAAATCATAGACGAGCTATACGAAGAGTTCTGTCCGGAACATTCCAGAGAAGATGCATTCAGGATTTTCGACACTTTCGAAGGCATAAGAACTTTGTTGGAAAACGGGTGGGAGATCTGCAATCACAGCAGCGCTCACTATCCGATAAGCGAAGAGTCCTATATTCATAGATTTACAGATGAGTTTATCGAGTGCGAAGAGGCGATAGAGAGAGAGTTGGGTATCTCCACACGCTTCTGGGTCCTGCCCTTCGATCGCAAAAGCGTGGATATCGCACAGATGAGAAAACTTATGGATGAAAAGGGTTACGGGGAGCGTACACTCGTCATGGTCGGTAACAGAGTCAATATAGCTCAAGAGAAGCTCTCCGGGACCATATTCAGAATAGAGGCTCCTTCACTGCCGGCGAAAGATTACCCGGGCCATCTCTCCTGTATATAGTTGCTCGATGCGAAAGAGGAGCGTTTTGTAGGCACTTTTCTCGGATATTATGAGGAAGAGAGGCTTCAATAGAGCGGAGATTGTGTCAATATTTTGTAATTTGTCTTTAAGCCATTTTCTGTATAATCCCGAAACTTTTGTAATATTGAGTGCGAAGCAGAGTGATACTGCGCCGCTTCAATCGAAATAGAGAAAATATTTAAAAGGTATGAAAATGGCGAGAAGATGTCAGGTAACAGGAAAAGGACCTCTGGTAGGATACAATGTATCCCATGCTCACAACAAGACCAAGAAGCGCCAGCTTCCCAATCTCAGGACAGTACGCGTTACACTCGAAGATGGTACACGCAAAAAGATAAAAGTCGCCGCTTCCACACTCAGGACGATGAAGAAGAAGGCCCTCGAAGCTACTGTATAATCCCCTCTTTGCGGAGAGTGCGATGGCAGCCGTCACGACTGCTGTCGCGAAGCTGCAAAAGCGAAATTTTCCATTCACTTTCCCTTGGAACACTTTTTATCGTCGCAATAGCTCTTTTTCAGTACAAATTTGTATATCACATCTTTCACTATCAGGATGAGACAGTATATCCACAGAATGTCCATCACCCAGTAGCGAGGATATGAAAGATACTCTATCAAAACGGGATACCCTATGAACATGGGCCATTTGAAGTAGTAGAAAAAGAGTACACCTGCGCCGTATATCTCTCTGAAGACTCTTTTCATCTATAACCTTTGAGGGAGATTGTCAGGAGCGGGACGGGGGAGAGCCCCCAAGTGGAGTATCGGAGGAAGTGATTAGACCTTGGCCTCTTCTCTGCGCTGCAGATACTCCCATTTTTCGTTGATATCTTTCTGGATGGCATCGATTACATGCCTGTTTTCGGGCTTGAAGAGGTGCTTGTAGCGCCCCTGTGCAGCGAGATACTCCTCTACCGGTACGACGGTTTTGGGTCTGTAGAGGATATTGAGCTCTCTGCCGTTTATTATCTCGTAGATGGGGAACATCAGAGAGTCGGTAGCGAGATCTATTATATTGATCGTATCCTTGGGGTTGAATTTCCACTCGGTAGTACAGGCGGAGACAGTATTTATGAAGCAGGGGCCCTCGGTCTCGAGAGCTTTCTGGAAACCTTTGGCCATAATCTTCCACTTATTGGGTGCAAGTTGAGCGACATAGGGAGCGCCGTGTGCGGCCATGATGGCGACTATATCTTTTTTCTTCTGCTTCTTTCCGTAGCTTACACGACCAGCTTGCGCCGTAGAGGTGTGTGCACCTACAGGTGTGGATGAGGAGCGCTGTCCGCCGGTATTGGCATAGTTTTCGTTATCGAGGCAGATATATGTGAAATCATGACCTCTCTCTATGGCTCCGGAAATCCACTGAAATCCGATATCGTAAGTGGAGCCGTCTCCTCCGAAGGCTACAAATTTGACTGGAGCGTCAGGATCTTTGAGTGTCCCTTTTCTCTTGCGCGCCTTGTACATCGCTTCGGCACCGGCTGCTGCTGTGGCGGCATTTTCGAAACCTATGTGTATCCATGAGGTATCCCAGGAGGTGTAGGGATAGACGGCTGTGGAGACCTCCAGACAGCCGGTATTTGTGGCTATTACGAGGTTGTCGTCGGTACAGTTGAGCAGTTCGCGAACTATCATCGAGTGGGCACATCCAGGGCAGAGGAGGTGCGCACCTTCGAGTCTCTCGTTGTTGGTCGAAAACTCTTTGAGGTTTTTTATAGATGTTATTGCCATATCTTAGCTCCTTTTCATCTCGTAGAATCCGAGTTTGGGACCTCTGAGTCCGCTGAACTGCTGGATTTCCGTAGTGATATAACCGACATCGGCATGGCCTTTTTGTTCACGGAAGATTCTCTTGGCTTCATCCACCGCGAAGTCCCGTCCTCCAAGTCCGTAGATAAAGTTGGTAAGCAAAGGTCTCTCCTGCGCACTGAGCATGGCACCGGCTATCTCGTTGTAGAGCATACCCATCGCACCCATCGAAACCGAGTGATCCAGAGCCGCTACCGCTTTGACATTGGCGAGAACTTCCCTGATTTCGTTGAAGGGGAAAGGACGAATAGATCTGGGAGCCACGACTCCAGCCTTGAGTCCCTCCTGCTCTCTGAGCTCTTTGGCTGCGAGTATGCATGTCTCGACAGTGGCACCGAGGGCTACGATAGCCACTTCGGCATCATCCATCATATAACTCTCGAGGCGTCTGTATTTTCTGCCCGTCTTCTTCTCGAACTCTTCGAAAACTCTGTCGATTACAACATAGGAATCCATAAGAGCTCTATGCTGTTTGGCCTTGTGCTCGAAGTGCCAATCCTCTTCGGTCTGGGCACCGTAGGTGACGGCTTTGCTGAAGTCGAGCATCTCGTCCACGGGCTTGTAATCACCTATGAAAGCGTATGCCTCGTCGTCACTGAGCGGTCGTACATTCTGGGCCGTATGCGATGTGGTGAATCCGTCTTGATGCACCATGACCGGAAGTCGTACATTTATATCTTCGCTTATCTTGAATGCGCAGAGGTTCATATCGTAAGCCTCTTGAGCGTTGAAGGCGTCGAGCTGTATCCATCCGCTGTCGCGTCCAGCATACATATCTCCGTGGTCGCCACGAACATTCAGTGGAGAGGCTATCGCACGGTTTACGACATTCAGTACAATAGGAAGCCTCATACCCGATGCCTGATAGAGCACCTCTATCATAAGCATAAATCCCTGTGAAGATGTGGCGGTAGCCACCCTTCCTCCGGCTGCAGCAGCGCCCACACATCCCGACATAGCCGCATGTTCGGACTCCACCATTACGAATTCACCGTCTATATATCCGTTGGCCACGAAAGCACCATAACCCTCGACTATCGGAGTGGAGGGAGTGATAGGGTAGGCCGCCACCACATCCACCTGGGCCTGTCTCAGCGCCTGAGCCGCAGCCTGGTTACCGTCCCAGACCTCTATTTCGTTGAGTTCCATTTTCTCAGCCATATCTATCCTTTACTTCTCTTTCTTTTTCTTCTCGGGCCACTTGGCGAGCGCCTCTTCTATCGTTTCGGTCTCTGCAAACATGAGTAGAGACTTGGGATTGGTCGGGCAGACCTCCACACAGACTCCGCACCCCTTGCAGTGGTCGTAGTCTATTCCCAGCATTTGCTTGTCTCTGGAGATAATAGAGGCATCCGGGCACCATACCCAGCAGTTCTGGCAGTCTATACAGATATCTCTATTGTAAACTGGTCTTATCACCCTCCATGAAGCCACCGTGGCGGTATAACTGCTAAAATCGGAATAGGGTCTCTCCTCGGGCTTGAGAAAAGCCGCATTCCCAATCGCCTGATCGAAGGAGGGAAGAACCACTCCCTGTGTAACCTCATCCCAGCCTACCATCTCTTCGGCACCGAGCTCTCTCATTCCCCGTCTGTCTGTAGCCAATACACCTTTCATCGTTCTATCCTTCTACTTTACTTCGTTGTAAGCTCTGGTTATCGCTTCCATATTCGCGTCGATTATCTTCTGCGGGAACTTGGCCAAAACTCTCTTCATACTGTCGAGGAAGAAGTCGAGTTCGAACATGCCCGAAATCTTCATCAGCGCCCCCAGCATCGGAGTGTTGGGAATGGCTCTACCTATCGTATCCATGGAGATACCTATGCAGTCCACTACGAAGACTCTATCCTTCTTGTCCTGCAGCGCGGGAATCTGGGCTATGAGTTCGCTCTTGTCCATATGGGATGTGATTATATATTTGGTACTATCCTTCTCATGCTCCGTGATATTGTCGGTAAAGGCCAGAGCTGGATCTATCACCAGAACATAATCGGGATTCATATACTTTTCATGATTTATGATCGGATCGTCGTCTATGCGGTTGTAAGCTCTCATGGCCGCACCTCTCTTCGCCGAACCGTATAGAGCGAAGGCCTGTACCTCTTTGCCGGTCCTAGCTACGACATTGCCCAGACCCTTGGCACCGGTCACGGCACCCTGCCCGGCACGGGAGTGCCATCTTATTTCTATCATATTCCCTCCTCTTTTTGAATAAATGGAAATTAGGGCTATTGTAATATGCTGAGCTTAAACGATGCTGTATCTCGCCTTCGAATCAGCCCCGTAAAACGAGAGTGACCGCTTCGTTCACACTTTAGCATACGAAAAAGGCGCAGGAAGAGAGTTCATTCTCGTGCGCATAGCCCGTCTTGACAGATTCATAAGCTACGACAGTACCTTGAGTAGGGGGTTGAGAATCTCTATATTCATCCTATCTTATAAAAGCAGGAGCGAAGATATATACGAAAGAGGAGATGGCCAGCAGTAAAAGAGTTTTCAACAGTTGCGGATACCATATGCAGAGTAGGGATATGCCTATGTATGGGAGTAGAAAGAGTGTGGATACGCCCATGTCGAACGAAGTGGAGGGGAGAGAGAAGAGATATAGAAGCGCACTGTCGAACAATCCGCCGTAACCGACAAGATGTGCGAAGATGGCCAGCGGATAGAAAAAGGGAAAAACGATAGAGAGAATCGGAGAGAGGAGTTGCCAGGCTGAGGTGGCGGGAAAGATGGAGTGGACTATGGGAGTCATGAGAATGAAAATCCCAAAAGGGATATGGAGCAGTTTCGTATAGATTCCGCTCTTCTTGGTCGATACGAATCTGCCAAGAAGGTAGATATAGAAGACTCCGCATACAGATAGCCAGAAAGCCGTGCAGAAGAGAAGATATGGGAAGAGAAGAGGCAATATACAGACCGCTGCGAAGAGGATGGCGAAGTTCATGAGTTCCAGTCCCGTTATCAGGGCGAACCATCCTATGAGCATCATGCCGAAAGAGCGTAGAAGAGAGGGAGGCGAGCCTGTAAAGAGCATAAAAAGAAATATAATCAAGAGAGAAAGCATCCCTAGGTCGGCAAAACGGTTGCGATAGGGAAAGTATCTATCCTGAAAGTAGCTGTACGGGATTTTCAGAATCGAGAAGATGACGAACGAGATTATCCCGAGATGAAATCCGCTCAGAGCGACGAGATGGCTCACTCCAAGAAGAGATATCTTCTCTCTCAATTCCGCAGAAGGGGTATCCGCGATAAATATCGATTTGTAGAACGAAGCCATCAAGGGATTTTCATGCTGACTCTCTATATATTGTGCCACCTTCTCTCTCAGATTTTTCGGACTCTCATAGACTCTTTTCACTTCGATATCCACGAAAGCTCCTCTGAGGTAGTCGATAAAGGATATTTCGGGATTTGGTCTGATTCTGAGGCGGAGCCTCTTCCCGTTTATGGGCTCTTCACCCCTGTATTTCGCATAGAATGTACGGGGAGAGTCGCAACGGAATCTCACGACGGGATGGCCCTGCGGGGAGGGGTAGCTTCGTATGGCGTGCGCTTCGAGATAGAGGAAGGGGCTCTGCATGAAATCACGATAGTTCCCATATAGTCCGAGAAGACGCAACACAAGCAGAGAGAGAATCACGAGCAGACTCAGAAGCATCTCCCTTCTGTCGCCGAAAAGGGGAAAATGCAGTCGGGACATATCCGAAGCTCTATATGGGAGGAAGTTCTATATTTCCCTCTCTCATATCTATATTCCCCCCTTCGTAAACCACCTCGAAGGGAGCGCTACCCTTGTCGGCATCCACGAAACGGGTATAGCGTTTCTGGAATATCAAATCCACCGTACCTGTAGGGCCGTTTCTCTGTTTGCCTATTATCAATTCGGTCTCCTCCTCCGGTTTCCTGCGATAGTCGCTCTTGTACTCTTTGCCTTCGGCCTTGGCTTTCATCTCCTTCTCTTTCTCCTTCGCCTCCCTATAGACATCGTCGCGATATACGAAGAGGATGATATCTGCATCCTGCTCTATAGCGCCCGATTCTCTCAAATCGCTCAGCATGGGGCGCTTGTTCTCTCTGGCTTCGAGGGAGCGGTTGAGCTGTGAAAGGGCTATCAC
This sequence comes from uncultured Nitratifractor sp., assembly GCA_913054475.1. Taxonomy (GTDB): domain Bacteria; phylum Campylobacterota; class Campylobacteria; order Campylobacterales; family Sulfurovaceae; genus Nitratifractor. The sequence goes on along the minus strand of CAJXJF010000004.1, from coordinate 9,217 downwards.
CGGCATGTCGAGCTCTCTCGCGAGCTGTTTGAGCCCCCGTGATATCTCGCTTATCTCCTGCTGTCTTCCCTCTCTGCTCCCCTCTCCGCTCATTAGCTGTAGATAGTCGATTATCGCCATAGTGATTTCTGGATGCTGGGCTTTGAGTTTTCTGAGTTTGGAGCGTACATGGTGTATGGTGGCGTATCCGCCGTCATCGACGAAGAGTTTTCGCCTCGATATATCCTCTACCGCTGCCGCGAGCTGTGTCCACTGCTCATCTCTGAGGTCTCCCACTCTCAAAGATTGCAGGGGTATGGATGTCTTGGCCGAGAGCATCCTCAGCATAAGCTGTTCTGCAGGCATCTCGAGAGAGAAGAAGGCCACCCCCTCTCCCCTCTCTATAGCCTTGAGGGCCATATTCAGTACGAGGGCGGTCTTTCCCATCGCGGGTCTGGCCGCTATTATCACCAGGTCCCCCTTCCCGAAGCCGCTTGTCTGCTCGTTGAGGTTTCTAAAACCGGTATCTACACCGATGAGTCTGGAGTTGCCCATCGCTTTGAGCTTCTCTATCTCCGAAAGCATCGAACGGGTTATCTCCATGGAGTTTCGGAAATCTTCACTCACACTCTGCTGGGTTATCTCATAGAGTTTCTTCTCGACTCTGTCCATCACCTCCATCGCATCGAGCTCTTCCTCTATGGTCAGTTTCCGTATCTCCGTAGCGAGCGTCACGAGAGCCCGTTTGGAAGAGAGGGCCTTGATTTCGGCTATATACGAGCCTGTATCGCTGATGGGATTGGCCGAGAGTACATCCACCATCGCCACTTCGTCGAATTTCCCCTCTCTTTCGAGTTCTCTTTTGAGAAACTCCTCGTCTATCGGTTTCTCCTTTATGAAGAGCTTCTCCATCGCGGTGAAGAGTTGGGCGTGAAAGGGGAGATAGAAATCTTCCGGCTCGAGGGAGGCAGCTACCTCTTCGTATATTTCGGGGTCGAATATGATGGCTGAGAGTACGGCTCTCTCTATATTGAGGTTGTAGAGTTTCTCCATGACTCTTCCCTATACCTCCATATTTTCCGCCATCAGCTCCACCTCTTTTACGAAGCGCTCTACGAGCTCATCTTCGGGAAGCTTGGCTACAATCTCTCCTTTTACCATAATCAGCCCGTTACCTTTGCCGAAGGCTATGGCTACATCCGCATGTTTCGCTTCGCCGATGGCATTGACCACACAACCCATTACGGAGAGGTTCAGGGGGGCTTTTATATGGGCTGTTCTACGCTCCACCTCCTCCACGGCGCTCACCAGGTCGGCCTCTATCCTGCCGCATGTAGGACACGATACTATATTGACCCCCTTCTTTTCTCTTCCGCTGTCTCTGAGTATGGCGCGGGCTACCTCTATCTCCTTCTCCAGCTCACCCGTAATGGATACACGCATAGTGTCTCCTATACCATCGAGCAGCAGTGTTCCCAAGCCTATGGCCGATTTCACTGTCGCATGAAAGAGTGTACCGGCTTCGGTGACTCCGAGGTGAAATGGATAGTCGTTTTTCGGACGCAGCATTCTGTATGCCTCTACCGTCCTCTCGACATCGCTGGCTTTGAGAGAGACCTTAATGTCGCTAAAATCGAGATCTTCGAGGAATTTGATATTGTATTCTGCACTGGCCACCATACCTTCGGCGGTGGCACCGTATCGCTGTTCGAACTCCTTCTCCAAAGAGCCGGCGTTGACTCCTACCCTTATTGGAATATTACGCTCCTTACACGCTTTGACAATCTCTTTTATTCTGGATTTCTCTCCTATGTTGCCGGGGTTGAAGCGGATACAATCGACCCACTTGGCAGCTTCGAGCGCCAATTTGTAGTTGAAGTGTATATCGGCCACGACGGGTAGGTCCACCCTTTTGACTATCTCTTCGAGAGCGAGTGCATCCTCCATATCGGGTACGGCAACCCTCACGATATCGCAACCCGCGAAATGGAGTCTCTTTATCTGCTCTACGGTGGCTTCTACATTCCTGGTGTTGCTGAATGTCATCGATTGTACAGAGATGGGGGCATCGCCTCCTACCGCTACGCGACCTACATGAATCTTTCTGGTTCTATATCTCTCTTTCACTTTCTCTCCTACTCGGTTCTAAGTTGTTTTGGTCCTTTTTCGACAATGCTACACATCTTGATTCAGTTATTTTTCATCTGCTTCAAAAATGCCTCCACCGTGCGAAAAGAGCCGAAGACGAGATAGTTTTCATGGCTGAAGAGTCTCCCGTCGAAGATATCGTATCTCAGGCCGAGCTCCTCTATCGTTTCGACCAGCCTGCCTTGCGGGAGCGCTCTGAAGTCCTCTATGGGGATTATCTCCACCCTCTTCAGTCGTGGAGAGAGGATGGATAGTACCTCTTCGTAATCTTTGTCCTGCAGGGTGTTGTATATCAATACACTCTCTTCGGATAGTTGGGAGACTATGGCTCTGGCCGCGAGAGGATTGTGCCCCACATCTATATGCAGATTTTCCGCCAGCCTATAGTATCTGCCGAAGAGTTCCAAAGAGGCGAGATTCTCTATGTCGTAAGGTATGGATAGTATCTTCAGGGCGCAAAGGGCACAGAGAATGTTGTCATAGAGATACTCCGCCCATCCCTTTAGAGCTACGATTTTCGTCAATCTCTCCCTCTCCCGAATATCGAGAAATTTTTCCGAAGCCATATAGAGTCTGCTGCCCCTCTCTTCGGCCTTTTTGCGGGCCATCTCCTCCACTATCGGATAGGGTTGGGGCGCGAGAAGCGCTACGGAACTCATCGCTTCGAGTTTGGTTTTGGCAATCTCTTCTATGCTGTCGCCGAGAAAAGCACGATGATCTTCGGCTATGGGTGTAAAGATACTCAATACCCTGTTGTCACACACCGTCGTGGCGTCGAACTCTCCGCCCAGTCCCGCTTCGAGCACGACAAGCTCGCAATCTTCGAAAATCACGAAGGCCAGAAGAGTCGTATATTCGAAGTAGCTCAGAGCCTCGCTTATCTCTTCTCCCAGCATAGAGTAGAGTCTCTCATGGGCTTCGTCCAGTACGGCATCATCGACATTGGCACCATCGAGCCATATTCTCTCGTTGAATCTGGATATGTGCGGTGAGCTGTAGTGTCCGGTCTTTTTGCCGCAGAGGTAGGCGAGGTGGGCTATCGCTCTGCCGGTGGAGCCTTTCGCGTTGGTCCCAATTATATGGATGGCCGGGGGGTGAGAGATTTTCTCTTTTATGCGGCTATATGCCTCTTTTATGCGATTGTGCTCTATCTCCCCGTAATAGAGGGGCTTTTTCTCTATCCAGCGAGAAAAAGAGTCTCTCATTTCAGATATCCCCTCTGAGCCACATAGGCGACGAGCTTGTCCATCGCTTTGCGTATGCTGTAGCGTATAGCGCTCTCTCTGGCGATGGAGGAGGTGAGCGAGCCGGCCTTTATACCGACATCTTCCGACACATTTACAATTTTGTCGTAGTTGCCATCGGCCGTCTCTATCCTGAAGGTGACGGTGGTATCGACTCTATATCTCGTTACATAGCCGTTTTTGTCATAGGTGAGGGGAGAGTAGCCTATATGATATCTGAGTACCTCTATCGTACTATCCGCATCTTCTCGTTTTTCCGTCACTATCGCCGAAAAACGCTCTCTTACGGTATCTATGATAGCCTCTTTCAGATAGACACCATTTTGGGGCTCTTTGCCGTTTGGATGCACACTCACATATACGCTCTCTCCCAGCAGTCCGTGCGCATAGTGCGAAACCGGACGGTAGCCGCAGGCCGAAAGCGTCAGGAGTGCGGCAGAGTAGAGAAAGGCCCTGCGGGAAGATATGTATCTTTTCATCACTTTCATCCGTTTCATCTCTATACCGGTTTGACCACGAAATTGACCAATTTCCCGGGTACCACTATCTCTTTGACTATCTGCATATCGCCAAGCCATTTCGAGCCGGCCTCGGCTGCCATGGATATGATTGTCTCCTTTTCGGCACCAGAGGGGACTTCCACTTCGCTACGCCTTTTTCCGTTGATGCTTACGGCATATGTCACGGTATCTGTGACGAAGACCTCCTCCCTTATTTCGATACTCTTCCTGAGATTCCTGCGCCCGAAGAGCTCTTCGCTCATCTGGGTGGCGATGTGGGGTACTATCGGTTCGAGAAGGTTCAGAAGTATATAGATACCTTCGCTCCACACTCTATCGTCTTTCTGCCTCTCCAGTGCGTTGAGAGCCTCCATGACGGCAGCTATGAGTGTGTTGAAGGAGAAACTCTTTTCAAATACATCTTCACTCTTTCTGAGCGCTTCATAGACCTTGGCTCTCGCCTCTTTCGAAGCGGCTTGCAAAGAGGAGTGCTCGATTTCAGGTATGGAGTCGTGTTTTACCTTCTCTCGTCTGGAGTATAGCCTCTTGAGGAAGCGGTAGGCCCCCTCCACTCCGCTGTCGTTCCACTCCAACTCTTTTTGGGGAGGTGCCGCGAAGAGGATGAAGAGTCTGGCCGTATCGGCTCCGAACTTTTCGACTATACTGTCCGGGTCAACGGTGTTGCCTTTGGACTTACTCATCTTCGAGCCGTCTTTGAGCACCATACCCTGAGTCAGCAGCCTTTCGAAAGGCTCGTCTATATCGTGATATCCAAGGTCTCTTAGAGCCTTCGTGAAGAATCTGGCATAGAGAAGATGCAAAATGGCATGTTCTATACCGCCTATATATTGATCTACGGGCATCCAGTATCGGGCACTCTCTCTGTCGATACCCGTCTCCTCCCACTTCTCGGGATCGACGGTATAGCGAAACTGATACCAGCTGCTCTGTACGAAGGTATCGAGCGTATCGGTCTCTCTTTCGGCATCCGCACCGCAGTGGGGACATTTGCAGAATTTCCATGTGGGGTGGTTCTCCAGAGGATTCCCCTCCCCTGTAATCTCCACATCTTCGGGTAGGGTTATGGGGAGATTCTCCCTCTTTTCGGCCACGAGTCCGCACTTCGGGCAGTGAATCAGAGGTATGGGGGCTCCCCAGTATCTCTGGCGGCTCACACCCCAGTTTCTGAGCTTGAAGTTGACCTTTCTCTCGCCTATGCCCAGCTTTTGGAAATGCTCTATTATCTTTCTCTTCGCCTCTTCGTTGTCGAGACCGTCGAACTCGGCGCTGTCTATAAGTTTGCCTCCTCCGGTATATGGCAGTTCACCCCCCTCTATGACTCTCTTTATCGGTAGAGAGTATAGGGTCGCGAATTCGAAGTCTCTCTCGTCGTGGGCAGGTACGGCCATAACGGCTCCTCCGCCGTAAGCTGCCAGGACGAAGTTGGCTGTCCAGACCTCTATTTCGGCACCGGTGAGAGGGTGGATGACACTGATACCCAGAGGATAGCCCTCCTTTTGGGCCTGTGCCCTCTCCCTTTCGCCCATATTTGCCATCCGCTCTATCTTCCCGGCGATATCATCGTCGAGAAGTCTCTTCTCTATCATATATTTGACTATGGGATGTTCCGGTGCCAGGGCCGAGTATGTCACTCCGTAAATGGTATCGGCTCTGGTGGTGAAGACATTGTAGCCCTTGAAGAGTCCCGAGAGCTTCTCTCTGCTCTCCTGTGTAAGCTCGAAGCTAAACTCCAGCCCCTCCGAACGGCCTATCCAGTTTCGTTGCATAGTGAGCACCTGCTGGGGCCATTTCCCCTCCAGGCTATCCAGATCGTCCAGAAGCTCCTGTGCGTAGGATACGATATCTATATAGTATCCCGGCATATCTCTGAGTTCCACCGGATTGTCGCATCTCCAGCAGCGACCATCCTCGACCTGCTCGTTGGCCAGAACGGTGTGGCAGCTTTCGCACCAGTTTACCGTCGTCTTCTCCCTGTAGAGCAGCCCCTCTTCGAACATCCGTATTATGAACTCCTGCTCCCACTTCGTATAGAGCGGGTCACAGGTGGCGAACTCTCTCTTTCTGGAGAAGGAGAGTCCCAGTGCACCCAGTTCTCTCCTCATATACTCTATATTTTCGTAAGTCCATTTTCCGGGATGAAGACCATGTTTGATAGCGGCATTCTCCGCAGGCATACCGAAGGCGTCCCAGCCTATCGGGTGAAGTACATCATAACCCCGTTTGCGGTAGTATCGTGCGAGAGCGTCGCCTATGGCGTAGTTTCGTACATGTCCCATATGTATCCTGCCGCTGGGATAGGGAAACATGCTGAGTATATATTTTTTCGGTTTTTTTCTATCTCCTGAAGGCTCGAAAGCCTCCTCCTCTTCCCATATTCTCTGCCATTGACTCTCTATCTCTTTAGGATTGTAGCTCACTGGAGACTCCCCTTTTCTTCTATGAATCGTTTCGAATCTTTCTGTCGGGGATGATTATATCGAAGATGTGGTTAGGTGGCGATGGAGAGTGCCCTCTCCCGTCGCCTATCTTCCCTCTCTGCCGTAACGCTCTTTTCTCCTGCCGCTTCTGTTGTTTTTTCTATTGCCTCCAGAGCCGTTTCTCCTTCCGCCTCTTTTTCCTCTTCCTCCGCTACGAAGCTCTTTCTCGAGGCGTCTGAAGAGTTTTTCTATCTCGGCAGCGCTTTTGCCTATTCTGTCCGCCCCCCGAATCGCTTCGTTCTCCTGGACCATACTCATGAGTTTGCAGGCTATCGTAGTGAGATCGTAGTTCTCCTTGAGCTTCTCCACCATATCGAAGGACGATGCCGACACCTCCTGTTGCGCTATTTTACGCATCAACTCGTCACTCTGGCGATTTTGCAGATCCTCTATACCAGGAACTATCCTGCTCTCCATCTTGGCACCGACACTCTTTTGGATTCGGTTGAGAGATTTGAACTCCTGCGGCGAGACGATGGAGACAGCTGTCCCCTCCTTGCCCGCTCTTCCGGTTCTGCCGATACGGTGGACATAGCTTTCGCTGTCGAAAGGGATGTGGTAGTTGAATACATGGCTCACATCGTTTACATCCAGCCCTCTCGCCGCTACATCGGTAGCTATTAGGATATCGAGTCTGTTGCTTTTGAAATCCCTTATGACACTCTCCCTCTGTCTCTGGTCCATATCTCCGTGCAGACCCTTGCAGCTGTAGCCCTGTGCGTTCAGGAAGTCGCGCAGTCTGTCCACCTCTTTTCTCATACGGCAGAAAATTATGCTCTTGGACGGATTTTTATAATCCAGAAGTCTCACGAGCGCATCGTCCCTCTCATATTCATCGACTACATAGAAGAGCTGTTTGATATTTTCGCCCGTAACGGCTTTGCCCGTGATGCTCACCATCTTGGGCTCTTTGAGGATTTTTTTCGCCAGAGCCTTTATCTGTGAAGACATGGTCGCTGAAAAGAGCAGTGTCTGTCTCTCTTGGGGAAGATGGGCAAATATCTCTCTGATATCGTCGAGGAAACCCATATCGAGCATCTCGTCGGCTTCATCGAGGACCACGAATCTGGGAGAGAGAGATATCTTTCCGCTTTTGAGCAGGTCTATGAGCCTGCCCGGTGTAGCCACGACTATGGAGGCTTTGGATACTCGTTCTATCTGTCTGCCATAGGATGTCCCGCCGTAAACCGTGGCGGTGGAGATGCCGCAATATTTGCCGAAACGGTAAAGCTCGTCGCTCACCTGTGTAGCCAGCTCACGGGTGGGCACTATCACGAGAGCCTCCACTCCATCTTTCGCGCTCATCATCTGCAGTATAGGGAGTCCGAAGGCCGCTGTTTTGCCGGTACCTGTATGTGCCTGCGCTATTATATCCCCACCTTCGAGTACCAGGGGTATCGCTTCGGTCTGTACTGGGCTTGGCTCTTTGAATCCTGCATCCGCTATCGCGCTGGAAAGCTCTTTTTTGAAGTTGAAATCGTCGAATCTCATTTTTACTCTTTCAGGGTACAAAAGCTCCATATCGTTCGCATTCATATCGTTGCAGCTTCCAACCTGAAAAGATCTTTCGATAGTCCGGAGATTTTATTATGCAGTCAAATTACAAAAGCAGTTCAATAGCGGGCTTTATATACCTATTTTTTTATTGAAGGAGTATTATACCCGTTTACCGTGTCTATAGTCAAGGGTTTGCGAATTTCAGTAGGGTAGTTCAACCCTGAGCCATACAAAAGAATATGCTATGGCGCTTCCCAATCTTAGAGCTGCGTTCGCTGCTTGGGGCGTTTCGGGCACTTCCCGACTATCGAGAGGCGAAGATCACCAAGAATCATCCATGAGAGATTCTGTTGCTTTCATCGATGGCAAGACGATGCGGGGCTCGACCAACAAGGCCCTGAACGAGAAGGCCTGTCATATCCTTTCTCTCCGTTTAACCCATACCCGAGTCGATGACAAGAGCGACGAAATCCCCGTCTCGCCAGAACTGCTCGAAGCTCCCGATCTCGAAAGAACCCTCCTGAGCATGGATGCGATGCATACCCAAAAAAACTCTCCGACTCATCCGAGGCAAAGGCCATTACAGACTCTTTTCTTTGTTTGAACTTGGGATTGAATTACCGTGTAATCAAATAGTCGTTTTTTTAAGTCAAAATGAATATAATCGCAAAGTGGGGGTATAGAATATGAGATTTGTAAAAGATAATATTTGGGGCAATATAGTCTGCTCTGATATAGAGTTTGAAATATTCTCTTTTCCGCTTTTTAATAGGCTACATTATATTCTACAAAACTCTATGGCCTATCTGGTTTATCCATCCAATAAAACCTCCCGTTTTATACACAGTTTGGGAGTTTGCTATCTCGCTGGTGAGATATACAGCAATGGACTAAAAAATGCTAATATTGAGATAGTAAATAGTTTTTTGAAAAGCAAAAAGACTTTCTTGACAGGGGCAAAAAACGACATCGTTGAATTAATAGATAGAGTAATAGGTATTGAAGCCGATAGATACAAAGAAAAGTTTATCAACGATAATGGAATTAAATTTGAGCTACTTAATAATTATATTTATGAATTTTTAGGCAATTGTTTTAGCAACTACTATTCCATAAATTCAAGTAGAAATATATCATCCGATCTATCGTTTATTAAAGCTATTTTATTTCAAACGACGAGACTTTTTGCCCTTTTTCATGATTATGGACATCTCCCCTTTAGTCATTTATTTGAATTTGCGATAGAGGATTTTTTTGATGATATTTCAGAGAGTGAAAAAAATAATGAATTCGGAAAGAAATTAAAAAATGTTATCAATAAAGATGATGATATTCATGAGTTTATAGGTAA
>CAJXJF010000003.1 GCA_913054475.1 uncultured Nitratifractor sp. | reverse complement strand
CTCTCACAGGGGCGGCGACTTTAGTCGCCGATAGAACCTTGCATAGAGCAGGGTTCAAATTTAGCCATTGCGAGATAGAGTCCGAAACCCAAAGAAGTCGGAAACTTCAGCCACGCATAGATGGTAAATGGACTTCTGCTTTCCATTTCGATGGCGAGTTTTATGGACTCCGACACAATTCCGCGACTAAAGTCGCGGCCCCAAGTAGATGGACTTTTATAATCCATGGCGATGGTAAGCTTGTATGAACTTTTGTGTTGAATCCGCGACTGAAGTCGCACTTGGGTAGATGAATTTTTGCTTTTAAAGCTATGTTTAACCGCTCTTGTTTATAAAGATAGCCTTTTATCCTCAGCCATGTGATAGAGTGCCTGCGAGATGTTTCAGAAATATGAAGAGCAGAACGAGCAGGCTGATACCCGCAGGTTTGCTGTACATCCTGTTGGCGGTGATGAACACCAGCATCAGCGTCGCCGCTATCATTACCGATATGTCGAAGATATAGGGTCTCATATCGAGAGAGATGGGATTTACGAGAGCTGCTGCACCGAGTACTACAGTGATATTGGTCATATTCGAGCCGATGATATTGCCGATGGCCATATCGGCCTTGCCCTTGCCCGCCGCTACGATGGAGACTATGAGTTCGGGCATGGAGGTTCCCATCGAGACCATGACTATACCGATTATCCATTCGCTCACACCAAGCTCCCTCGCGATATTGGAGGCACTCTCTACGGTAAATTCGGCTCCGCCGATAACGAGTATGAAACCCAGTATGAGCAGAGAGGCCGTACGACTCCAAGAGAAGGGGCTCTTCTGTATCTCCTCGATCTCATCTCCTTCTATGGCGAGTAATTCTCTGGCACTGTTTTTGAGAAAGAGCAGATATGCGAGCATCATCGATATCAGCAAAAGGCCATCTATCCTATCGAAGCTGTTCGTATATGCCATAACGAGAAATATCAGTATGGGGAAGAGTGCCCAAGAGCTGTCTTTGGCGAAGAAGTCCCTCTCCGGCTCTATCTTTTTGGCTATCAGAAAGACGGAAGCCAGTACGAGTGTGATATTGAGTATATTGCTTCCGATGACATTGGAGAGAGCTATTTCCGCCTTTAGGTTCGCACTTGCGGCTATGGAGGCCGCCATCTCCGGAAGGCTGGTACCCAGCGCTATGAGTGTGGCGCCGATTACATATTCGGAGATGTCGAATCTCAAGGCTATCTTCTCACTCTGCGCAATGAGAAGATCGGCTCCCCATATCAGCGTGGCCAGTGATATCACGAAAATAGGATAATCCATACTCTATCCCCCGTTTCTGACTATAAGACTCTCGGGAAGTCCGAACTCCTCTATGAGCTCTCTCTCCTTGGCTCTCATCTCTCCGTCGTCGCTTTCGTGATCGTATCCTGCAAGATGGAGCATTCCATGTATGAAAAGCAGTGCGAGTTCATCCTCCTGCGAATGTCCGTACTCGGCGGCCTTCTCTTTCACCTTCTCCACGGAGATTACGATGGAGCCCAGCGGAAGGACGGGAAGCTCCCCCTCCGTGGGGAAACTAAGTACATCGGTAGCTCTGTCGATACCTCTGTATCTATGGTTGAGCTCTCTTATCTCTCTGTCGTCGCACAGTATCAGCTCCACTTCTCTCTCGCCGAACCTTTCGGCGATTGTGTGCACTATATCGCTTGCGATTTCGCTTTCGCTTCTGTTTTCTATACTTACCATGTCGGGAGTTTACCCAATTTAGGGTAAAATCGCAGTAAAAGGGGGGTATCTGGATGTCTGCCAAAGCTGTAGTTATATTATCGGGAGGGATGGATAGTGCGGTAAGTGCGGCCATCGCCAAAGAGGAGGGCTATACGCTCGTAGCCGTACACTTCAATTATGGGCAAAGGACGCAGGAAAAGGAGCTCGAAGCTTTCAGAGCGATATGCGACGACCTAGAAGCTCGGGAGAGATATGAGATAGACCTTCCGTTCTTCTCCGTGATTGGGGCGTCGGCACTTACCGACGAATCGATAGAGGTGCCTACGGGCGGATTGGAAGAGGGGGTTCCCGTGACCTATGTACCTTTTCGCAACGGCATATTTCTCTCCATAGCCACGGCCATAGCCGAAAAAGAGGGTGCCGAAGCGATTTTCATAGGAGTGGTTCAAGAGGATAGCAGCGGATATCCGGATTGCCGTGAGTTTTATATCGAAGCGATGGAGAGGGCTGTCAATCTCGGTACCAAAGACGATACGCTCATCGCCATTGAGGCTCCGCTGCTGCATCTGAAAAAGTCGGAGATAGTCGAAACGGCTTCGAGGCTCGGAGTGAAGCTCGAGCATACATGGAGCTGTTATCAAAACAGCCAAAAAGCTTGCGGCCTGTGTGACAGCTGCAGACTGAGGCTTGCAGGTTTTGAAAAGGCGGGGATAGAAGATCCTATAGAGTACGACTCTCTATAAGCCCTATGGACACTCCTTTTCGATTATGGAAGCTATTTCACGGGAGTGTTGCAGGAAGAAGTAGTGTCCGCCTTCGAAAGTGTGGAGTTTCGAGATGCCGGGGATTCGCGCCATTATCTTTTCGGTAGTCCATAGCGGTGTGGCGGTGTCCGATTTTCCCCAGAAGAGCAGAGCTTTGCCATCGACCTTTTCGAAATTCGGCTCGAAATCCTCGTTTACCACATATTTGAAGGTCTCATACATCGCATCGTTCATATCTCTGGCATCTTCACTCGTGAAATATCTTCTCAGTGCCCCCAGACCCATTTTTCTCAGAGTTTTGTAGATGGCTATTTTGGCTTTTACCCCGAAGCTTTTGGGCACCTTGATTCCCGAAGAGGAGAGGAGGACGAGACAGTTCGGATTTAGCACAGTGGCGACTTTGCCTCCGAAGGAGTGTCCGACGACGATATCGGCCTGCATACCGATTTCATCGAGAAAGAGTTTCACTATGGATGCGTACTCTTTTGTTTCGAGAAAAATATCGTTGGGCGACTTTCCGAAACCGGGCATATCGATATAGATATGCCTGTATGAATCCAGAGTGGATGAGAAAGCCTGTTTCATTATCTCTCTCTCACTGCCCCAGCCATGGAGAAAGAGAATGCTTTTCTCCTTGTCGGGATTGAGAATATCGTAGGATATTTCGAAAAGTCCCTTGTCGTATCTACAGCCCCTCAGTGCCATCTTGCTCCTCTCCCCTAAGTCTCTGTATGGTGTCGAATCCGTAGATATCGTGGAAAAATTTCAGACTCCCGTCCTCCTCCACGAAGGCGCTCAGATAGACTATATGTACCGGGATATACTCTTTGAGTGTGGTGTAGCGCATCTTTTTCGATTCGAATATCTCATCTATACTCTTCCTCTCCAGAGTCAGGTTGCTGTCGGAGAGTCGCTCGAGAAGCTCTATGGGCTTGGAGAGTCTTATACAGCCGTGACTATAGGCTCTGAATTTGTGCCTGAAGAGGTGTTTGGAGGGAGTATCGTGCATATAGACAGAATATTCGTTGGGAAAGATGAACTTCACTTTTCCCAGTGCATTCTTTTCCGACGGAAGTTCCACTATCTTGTAGGGAAGATTTCTCTTTTTATACTCTTTGCTCAGAAGCTTTCTCCATGGTACCTTGCGCGGATTTATCGGTTTGGAATCGTCATCGCAGTTTCTGTAAACCAACATATTCTTCTTTTTCAGATAGAAGGGATTTCTGATGATTTTGGGAATCTCTTCGTCTCTGGCTATATTGTCTGGGACATTCCAATTTGGATTGAGAACGATATATTTCATCGTGGAGTCGAAAACGGGTGTCTGCCACTTTTTTCGCCCGACGACTACAGGAAACTTCATCACGCTGCGATTGTGCTCGATGAGACGGAAGGTGTATTCCGGGATATTGACGAGCATAAATCTATCCCCCCAGCCCTCGTCATTCATGATTTTCGTCCTTTCTATGTTTAGCTTCAGCTTCCTCAGGTTCTCTGCTGAAAGACCTCCGTGACGATATCTCAGATAACGGCGGGTGAGAATATAGAAATATGGATTGGCTGGTTTGTAGCTGTTTAGAATCTCTTTTATCGTATAGCCATCTCTCAGTTTCGATATTATCTCCGCGGAAGATATGTTTTGTAGGGAGATTTGGTAGTGTGATTTTATCTTCTTCTCCTCTCTTTTGCGCATCTCCTCCCTGAAGTGCTCGATATCTATACAGCTGTTGGCGAGATTTACGCTGTAGCCGACGAGCAGTTTCGACAGTACGGCAGTATCTCCGCTTTGCAGATACTCTTGGTAGAGAGGGGTGAGATTGCAAAGAGAAGCGTACCTGTCGCTGGAGAGAATCTCTTCGAACTCTCTCTTCTGCTCATCTCCCCACCCGTTTTTGTCTCCTATGTGAGGTCCTCTGCATCCTGCGAAGAGGAGCGTCATGACGACGAGTGCAATACGGATCTTTTTCATTGGCTTCTCTCTTTTCTGATTTGGGTATCGAAATTATCGAAATTATACATCAAGCCCTCCCCTGAGTTCTTCCATACTTTTGCCGAGCAGGTCTTCCAGACTCTTTCTGGGGTCTTTGCCATTGAGCATGGCGTAAACTTCGGTCGCTATGGGGAGATAGAGTTTTTGAGATTGGGCTATATAGCTCAGAGCTTTGGCGGTGGCGACTCCTTCGGCGACCTCTCCGAGCTCTTCGAGGATAGATTCGAGCTTTTTGCCTTCGGCGAGTCCGAGTCCGACCCTGTAGTTTCTCGAAAGTATGCTGTTGGCACTCAAAAAGAGATCTCCGGCTCCTCCGAGCGAGAGAAATGTCTCCTTTCTGGCACCGAAGTGTTCTCCGAATCTCGCCATCTCCACGAGACCTCTGGATACGAGAGCCGCTTTCGCGTTGCTTCCGAGCTTCAATCCTTCGCACACTCCCGAAGCTATCGCGATCACATTTTTGTAGGCCCCTCCGCTCTCCGCCCCTATCACATCGTCATCGACATAGCCTTTTATATAGCTAGGAAGGGCCGAAACGAACTTTCGTGCAAGCTCCTGATTTTGGGAACTGACCACGAGGGCCGTGGGCAGAGACTGCATAACCTCCGCGGCAAAAGAGGGGCCCGAGAGATAGGCGATCCTCTCCTTCGGCAGAAAATTTTGAAAAATCTCGTTCAGCATAGAGCCGCTTTCAGTCTCTATGCCTTTTGCCGCCACAAGAATCTTCTGTCCTCTGTCTGTGAAATTCTCTCTCATCCACTCCCGTACGAACTGTGCCGGTATGGCCATTACGAGATACTCTCTCTCCAGCGCTTCGTCCATATCCACGAAGTTCTCCAGCTCATGTACTCTTCTGGAGCTTATTACGACACTGTTTCTATCCGAAAAAGCGTGCTTGAGAGCTCTTCCCCACTTGCCCGCTCCAATGATTGCCATATTCATATTCTGCACTCCTCCTCAGGCTCTTTTATGATCTCTTCGAAACGGTCCAGATCTTCGCAGTGACCTATACATACGATTATGTCACCCGCATCGAGCTTGTGCTCCAGACCTGTTGTCACGAAGATGAAGCTGTTTGCAAGCTCCACATCTATCATCCCTATGAAAATGATACCATAGCGTCTGAAATCTATATCATCGAGTCTCTTTTCATGCAGAAAGGAGTTTTCCGGTATGCGAATCTGTCTGAAATTATATCCGTGATTGCCATCGGTGAAACCGTCGAGGAAGCGGGTGGCTATGGGCTTTCTTAGGATATTGTATATCCGATTCGCACTTACGGAATATAGGTCTATCACCCTGTCGGCTCCTGCCATTTTCAGTTTGCTCGTGGCATATATGGAGTCCGAGAGTGCAAGAACATTGTTGTTGGGATAGAGAGCTTTGAGGGAGAGGACAAGAAAGACATTGAGATGGTCGTCATCCATCAGACAGACTAGCTGGTCCTCTTCTGTGACCGCTATCTCTTCGAGATTTGCATCATCTGTGACATCCATCAATTTCACATTATCGAAACCGTCTTCGATAGCCTTGTTGTAGTTCTCCGTGTCGGACTCTATGAGAAGCATCGACTCTATCCCCTCCTTCTTGAGTGTACGAGCTACATTCCTGCCGAACTTCCCATAACCGAAAAGGATAATCCCCATCTTGCCCTTATTCATCAGCATCTATCCTTACAACTTATCTCTATGAAATAGGAGATACTTCTCTTGTCTCCCATCACCAGTAGTACATCTCTGTGCTCTAATACGATTTCGGGATCTGGGTTGAATATGAAACGCTTTTCATTCTGTTTTTGTATTCCAATCGGAATGAGTTTGAAATGTTTGAAGTCGATATCTTTTATCTTTTTGCCCAATAGATGTCCGTGGCTGTGGACTATCACTTCATCGAGCATGGCGACATTTTTACCGCTGAAGATGGCATCGATGGCCTTGTACATGGTGGGGCGCATAATCGCTACGGCCATCATGGTACTGGCTGTTTCGTTGGGAAGCAGTATATGGTCCGCTCCCGCCCGTCTGTATTTGTTGACGATATTTTCACTTCCCGCTCTGGCTATCACCTTGATTTTGGGAGAGATATTCTTGGCGTTGAGGGTGATATAGATATTTTCCACATCGTCGTGCGTCATGCACATCACCGTCACTCTCGAGTTGTTCGTATCGAAGCGTGCCAGAGTTTCGTGTCTGCTCGCATCATCGACAATAGCGTCATATCCATCGTGCAGAGCCTCTTTGACCCTCTCTGGGTTCTTGTCCAGAATTATATATTTGAAATCTATCTTGCTAAACTGTCTGAAGAACATTTTGCTCATCTGTCCGTAGCCGCAGATAATGAGAAACTCTTCACTCTTGTTGATTTCGTCTATTATCCTCTCTTCTTTGAGTGTGTGCAATTTTTCGGAAAAGGCCGATACGATAACCGAAGTGGCGAAAGAGATCATCGCTATGCCGAAGAGTATTATTATCATGGCTATGACCCGCCCCATATCCGAAACGGGCGATATATCTCCGTATCCGACAGTACTTATGGTCACGAGCGACCAGTAGATTGCGTCGAACATACTCTTTATGTCGGGATTGCGCATATCTTCGAGTACATATATGGCTATAGCTCCCGTCATCATCACGAAAAGGAGCAGAAGAAGCAGTGTGAGAAGTTCGAAGCGCTTGTTGGAGAGCACTTCGACGAACTGATTGATACTTCTCGTGTATCTAAGCAGTTTCAGAAATCTGAAGAGTACGAATATTCTGAGGACTCTCAGCGGTCTGTAGGCCGGGAGTATGGCGAGCAGATCTATTATGGCCGCCGGAGTTATCATAAATTCGAGCTTCTTCTTCAAACCCCTGGCAAGAGCGGGCAGCACCTTGAACTCTCTGCCGAGAAAGGTGGCTTTGTTGTACTCCTCTACAAATTCGCTTGTCATATCGCTCGATATCCACAGTCTTAGAATGTACTCGATCAGAAAGATGAGCGATACGAAGTAGATATCGTAGATATCCATCCATAGCGGTAGGGGATGTTTGACCTCGTATATCATTATGAATACAGAGCTGATTATGAGAACTATTATGAAGATGTCGAGATAGCGCTTCTTGGGGTTGGACGGATTGTTCAGAATATCCTCCACCCTCTTCCTGAGCTCCTTTTGTTTCCGGGAGTTGTCGAGTTTCACGGCCCAGGTTATGAGCCTATGCTTCACTGAGTCGATAAATCTTTTTGATTTTTGCCTATACTTTTCGAAAATCGACAATATTGACCTGAAGCGGAGCATCAGCCGAGGCGCTCTCTTAGAAGCTGATTCACCTTCGCTGGGTTGGCCGTACCCTTGCTCGCCTTCATCACCTGTCCCACGAAGAATCCGAAGAGCTTCTCCTTGCCGCCTCTATACTCCTCCACTTTGCTTTCGTTGGCCTGGAGTACCTCGTCTATTATGCCGAGAATGGCGCTATCGTCACTCATCTGTTCGAGACCGAGTTTCTCTATGAGCTTTTCGATATCCCTCTCCTCTTCGAGCATCATATAATCGAGTATCTCCTTCGCTCCTTTTCCTGAGATGGTGCCGTCTTCTATCTTCGAGACGAGTTGCGCGAGTGTGGCGGCATCCACCGGTGAGTCGCTTATATCTAGGCCACTCTTGTTGAGTCTGCCCAAGAGCTCGGAAGTAAGCCATGTGACGGCGTTTTTGGCGCTTATGCCCTTTTCCATCATCTCTTCGAAGTAGTATGCCATCTCTTTGACCGCCGTGATTACCAGAGCATCGACTCTCTTGATTCCAAACTCTTCGACATATCTTTTCACCTTCGCGTCGGGGAGTTCGGGAATTTCTCCGGCAATACGCATCATTTCGTCATCCACCACCACCGGTCTTAGGTCAGGGTCGGGGAAGTATCTGTAGTCCGCGCTCTCCTCTTTGCCCCTCATGGATTTGGTCATACCTTTGGCTGTATCGAAAAGTCTCGTCTCCTGCCAGACCTCTTCATCGTATATACCGTCCTCCCAGGCCTCTATCTGCCTCTGCACCTCGTACTCTATCGCCTGTTTTACGAATCTGAAGGAGTTCAGATTTTTTATCTCCACCCTCGTACCGAATTTCTCGCTCCCTTTGGGACGAATGGAGACATTGACATCGCAGCGGAAAGAGCCCTCCTGCATGTTGGCGTCGCTGATATCGAGATATCTCACGATGGCGTGAAGTTTTTTCAGATACTCTACGGCCTCGTCCGAACTGCGCATATCTGGTTCGCTCACAATCTCGAGCAAAGGGGTGTCGGCGCGGTTGAGGTCCACAAGAGAGATATCGCCGTCATGGATACTCTTGCCGGCATCCGCCTCGAGATGGGCCCTCGTTATTCCTATGCGTTTCTCTCCGCCTCTGCCATCGCCGATGAAGAGCTCCCCCTTTTCCACTATAGGTACATCGAATTGCGATATCTGATAGGCTTTGGGACTGTCGGGATAGAAGTAGCTTTTTCTATTGAAGATGGAACGCCTGTTGATGGTGGCGTTTACGGCATAGCCGAAGCTGACCGCCTTTTTCACAGCCTCTTTGTTCAATACTGGAAGCGCTCCGGGAAGCCCCAAGCAGGTCGGGCATGTATTTGTATTCTGCTGTTCGGCGAAGCTGGTCGGGCATGAACAGAAAATCTTGGATTTCGTATTTAGTTGTACATGAACCTCCAAGCCGATGATCGTTTCAAACATTTCAAGTCATCCTTTAAGACAAAATCTCCATATAATGAGTTATTATAGCGTCAGGATGGTTTGAAGGAGATGAACTATCTTCGGAAAAAAGATAGAAGACAGAGGAGAAAGGGTGTCGCCTTATTTTGGAATTTTTGTCGTAATATCGATATTCGTAAGTACAATCGGTTGTCTATCCGAGGAGCCGATTAGTCCGATTCCATCCGATATTCAATACGATACGGACAAGGCCAGACTCGGAAAGAGACTCTTTTTCGATACGAAACTCTCCAGCGACGGAAGTGTATCCTGCGCCAACTGCCACAGGATCAATAATGGAGCAGATGTTGGTAAATTTTCGTATGGAGTGGGAGGACGAGAGGGAAATCGAAACAGCCCCACGGTTTTCAATAGTGTATTCAACTTCAGACAGATGTACAACGGCAGTGCCGCGGATTTGGCTCGGCAAGCCGCCGCTCCCATAGAGAATCCGGTCGAGATGCATAACGATTCGCAGGGAGTGTTGAGGTATTTGCGCAACGATAGTTCATACATAAAAGAGTTTGAGAAGGTATATGGGAAGAAAGAGATAGAGTATAGAGATGTCCTAGATGCGATAGCGGAGTTCGAAAAGACGCTCATAACCCCAAATTCCAGATTCGATAGATATCTCAGAGGCGAGATCGATTTGAGCGAAGAGGAGAAAGAGGGTTATAGGCTTTTCAAGACTCTTGGATGTATAACTTGCCATAACGGAACGAATGTCGGCGGCAACAGTTATCAGAAAATGGGTCTAATCAATCCCTATCCGTGGAGTGAAGATAGTCCAGATAGGTTCTCAATCAGTAAAAGAGAGGATGACAAGAATGTATATAAGGTACCTTCGCTCAGAAATATAGCCGTAACGGCTCCCTATTTTCACGACGGCAGTGCCGCCACGCTCGAAGAGGCTCTTGCGAAAATGGGCTATTACAATTTGGGATTTAAATTGAGCAAAAGGGAGATTGCACTTTTGAAGGCTTTTTTGCAAACTCTCACCGGTGAGATCCCGAAGAGCCTACGAAAGGGTGGTTTGTAGGATGGCTTGGGTTTCGATGAGACTTATATTGGCGCTATTGGCCGCACTTGCCGGGGTAGTTATCTTCTTGTTCACCGATAGCTTTACCGAATCGTACTATAAAGAGACTCGTAGAGTAGGTAAAGAGTTGATGAGTCTCGAGAATACTTTGAACGAAATAAGAGCCGATCTTTTGAAAAACGGTATTCTTCTCTACTTCAATTACGATATACTCAACGAAGAGTTGAAGCGTGCTTGCGAAACGATTGAGAGATTGTATAGCGACAGCTCTCTGAAAAAGGGATCCTACCTACAGGCATATTGGAAATTGCTCGATTTTAGAAAAGATTTCGATAAATTCGTCTCGAAGGTCGAAAGATTCGTTCGCCTAAATGGCTCCATAAAAAACAGTGCTCTCTATATACAGACACTTCATCTACGAGCTTTCGAGCTTTTCGACTCTTCGAAAGAGGAGGAGAAAAAGGTATTGCTGTTGCTTTCACGAATCAGTGTTACCGTCTCGATAGCCAAAAATGCGCAAGATCCCGACTTCTTACACGATATGAGCGGATATGCCGAAGAGTTGCAGAGATATGCAAAGAGATACAAAAATGAAAAAAGAGCCCTACTTAGGACCATTTCGAGACATGTTCGACTCTTTGTAGAACTATTTCCGGAGTATATAGAGATTTTTCAAGATTTGACCGACGACAAATTGAAACAAAAAAGCTCCGAAATACTCAAAAGCTATCAAGACGGTTCGAGGAGAGAGCTATCCACCATAGAATATACCGTTCAGATCATGTTGCTTTTGTATCTCCTTTCGCTTTCGATTGTCATCTATTTCATATTTAGAGTCGAGAAAGAGAATAGGAGACTCGACAAGCTTCATACGGTTTTGATGAAGTCTTTGATGACCGATTCTCTGACAGGACTTGAAAACAGGGTGGCTTTCGCGCAAGAGAAAGATGGCTTGAAGAGCCCTGTGCTTATACTTGTAAACATAGATCGTTTCCAGCATATCAACGATTTCTACGGTACGGATATGGGAGACAAAGTGTTGGTGAGGTTCGCAGGTGTATTGTCGAGATTCATCGCGCGAAGTTCGGAATCGATGAGCCTATATAGACTCGGAGGCGATGATTTCGGGATCTTGTACGACGCTTCGTCCACATCGTCGAGTATAGATGAGATAGTGCAGAGGACTTATCTTTTCGTAGAAAACGAAGAGATTAAAATCGATGATATAACTTTCGATATTTCGATATCGATTGGTGCGAGCGACGATAGAGAAAGACTCTTCGAGACAGCCGATATCGCCTTGAAACATGTCAAAAGATCCGAAAGAGAGCGTACAGCGATCTATAACGAATCTCTCGACAACAGGAGCGAGATAGAGAGGAATCTCGCTACTATCAGAGAGCTGAAAAAAGCTTTGTTAGAAAAACGAAAAGATACGGTGATACCATACTTCCAACCTCTGATGGATATGCACAAAGGAGAGATTACACACTTCGAGGCACTTGCGCGAATCGTATTGAACTCAAAGGTCATGAAGCCCGAAAATTTTCTCGAGGCGACCAAAATGGCTAAGCTTAGCGGTATGGTGACATATGAGATGTTGAAAAGAACACTCGAGGTCGCACATGGATGCAGTTATACTTTCAGTGTGAATATATCTGCCGGCGATATGTATAATCAAAAAGATAGAAATCTTATACTCGGACTTCTCGAAGATGCAGGAGAGAGCGCTTCGAAGATTACGCTGGAAATTCTCGAGAGCGAAGAGATATATGACTATGCGATAGTCAAGGATTTTATAAAAGAGGTACGCAAATTCGGTTGCAAGGTGGCGATAGACGACTTCGGAAGCGGATACTCCAACTTCGAGAATATCCTCGCACTCGATATAGATATCATCAAGATTGATGGCACGCTCATACACAGAATCGACCACGACACTCACGCCCAATTGATAGTGCGTACCATCGTAACCTTCGCCAAAGAGGCCGGTTTCAAGACTGTCGCTGAATATGTGCATAGCGAATCTGTTTTGCAAATGGTTCGGGCGATAGGAATAGACTATGCCCAAGGTTACCATATCGGCAAACCTCTCGGAGAGATAGAGTGTATCAAGGAAAATCTCAGGATAGGGAGATTATAATACTTATTAATATTAAAATCTTGTCCATCGGACTATAGGAATGAGCATGAAAAGTATTTCTTTGTGTTTTCTTCTGTCGGTTGCTGCTTTGTCTTCATTGAGTGCCGAGGGTGGGGCGGCGAAAAGTGTGACTATCGGTTATGGTCAGAGTAAAGACAATATCGATATATACAGGATAGGTATAAAAAGAGATTTTCAATCCAAGTGGCTTGATTCGGATTTCGGCTATCTCAGCGGCTATTACGAGTGGAGTGCCAACTATTGGAAGGCTCGAAACGGAGAGCACAATGCGGGGATCTCCTTTTCGCCGGTTTTCGTCTATGAGATAAATTCTCCATACGAGTATAGACCCTATCTCGAAGCGGGAATCGGAATATCGCTCTTTAGTAAAACCGTCATAGAGAATAGAGATCTTTCGAGCTCTTTTCTATTCGAAGATAGAATTGGCATAGGTATCAAGAGAGAGCCTTTTGATATCGTAATCAGATATATGCACTACTCAAATGCCAATATCGCAGAACCCAATGACGGAATAGATATCTTCTTGTTGCAACTTAGTCATACTTTTTAGGAGATATTAATTAATATTGCATTAACCGTTTTTGTGCTATCGTACTCAAAAAAAGGTAGTAGTTGAAGCATGGAGAGTTGAGTGTCGAGAGGGGAGGAAGGCTCGACAAGGTTCTATCCCAATCATTGTCGCAAAGCAGAAGTCAGATAGCCAAACTTATAGAGGGCGGTTTTGTCGAAGTCGATGGAGTGGTGGTTGAAAAGAGCTCGTACAAGATACACGAGGGTCAGAAAATAACCTACAGTTTCATCGAGGCGGAAAAAAAAGAGGCCGCTCCCGTCGATTTCGATATGAAAATTCTCTATGAAGATGAAGAGCTTCTCGTACTCGACAAACCTGCTGGTGTGGTCGTGCATCCCGCCCCTTCGGTAAAAGATGCTACTGTCGTAGATTGGCTTGTAGCCAAGGGGATATCTCTCTCCACAATCGCGGGAGAGGAGAGATACGGTATAGTCCACCGTATCGACAAGGTTACCAGTGGTGCTCTGCTTGTGGCGAAAAACAACGATACACATAGCAGGCTCTCTCTCCAGCTTCAAAACAAGAGTATGGGTAGATACTATCTCGCGATAATAGATTACCCTTTGAAGGATAATCTTACAATCGAAAGATCAATAGGAAGAAATCCGTCCAATCGTCTGAAGATGGCCGTAGTACCCGACGGTAGATACGCAAAGACGGATTTCGCCAAGATAGCCCGATGCGCAAGCGGTACGACCGAGCTCGTGGCGGCGCGCCTGCATACGGGTAGAACACATCAGATAAGAGTTCATCTATCCAGTATAGGGCGACATATCCTCGCAGATGAACTCTATGGCTATAGAGGAGCGATAAATATGAAAGATAGAATATTTCTACATGCCTTCAGACTCTATTTCACCCATCCGGCGAGTGGGAAGAGGATGGAGATAAAAGCACCTCTACCGGAAGATATGAATACCTACCTGAAAAAAAATTACGAGAGGAGCGAAACGGATGAAAAGTGGATCGAAAAGAGGCTTGATGATCTCTTCGGCGGTGATAGCTTCGCTGATTGCGACAGGTTGTTCTGAAGTTGAAAGTATGACGGCTCTAAAGGTTGATCCGTCCATGCCTGTGATAAAAGAGGTAAAGACTATTGTGGACAAGACGAGTGTCGGTTTCGAGTGGTCCGAGATTCAAGACAAAAGAGTGGAAGGGGTGGATGTCTATAGAGCCGTACCGGGCAAGGGTAGCAAACAGAGATATGTCAAAATCGCCACTATAGGAAATCGCTATGCCACACATTTCGTGGATACAGATATAAAACCCAACCGCAAATATCTCTATACCTTCAAACCCTACGGTCTGTTTTACGGCTCCTCCCCGGGAAAGATAGTGAGCGTCAAGACCAAAAGTCCGTTTCCTCCGGTCGATTTCTTCAAGGCTTTCATAGTCGATAAAGGAGTCGTGAAACTACTTTGGACTCCCCATCCCGATCCGAGAATCCACGATTATATCATCGAGCGCAGACTCGAAGGAAGAGAGTGGAAATATCTGGCCAATGTAAAGGGGCGCTTGAGTCCCGAGTATATCGATATGTCGGCCGCCAAGGGTAGGAGATACAGCTATCGTATAATTGCCAGAAGTGCGGATGGATTCAGATCCGATGCGAGTGAGGCTGCGACAGTGACTATAGAGTAGAGGAGTATCGTATGCCGCATCTCAAGGTCAAACCTTTCGATTCGCAAAGATTCGATGCCGTAGTCGCAAAGAGAGATTCCGTTTTGAAAGAGAGGGCAGTTTGCAAAAAAGGCCCGAAAGAGCTTCTTCTCGTGGGTGAAAACGGGAAAGAGTTTATATTGGAGTTGAAAAAAAAGGAAAAAGAGTGGCTTTTGCGATGCGACAGTGTAAGCCGACCGCTGGATGTGGAGCTCATAAAGAGAATACTTGCCTCACTTGCAAAAGAGGCCGGACTCGAGATATTGCACTCCAATATAGAGAGTACGAGAGAGAGGGTGACGATAGCCTCCCGATACGATAAAAAGATCGATGATTTTGAAAAAGGGATTTTCCCCTATGATAGAGTCGCACTCGAGGTAGGATTCGGTAGCGGTCGCCATCTGCTCTATCAGGCGGGTAAAGAGCCCGATAGACTGCATATAGGCATAGAGATACATACGCCCTCCGCACAGCAGGTACTCAGGCAGATAGCTTTGAGAAAGCTGGAGAATATCTGGGTGCTCAACTACGATGCCAGGCTTTTGCTGGAGATGCTCCCTTCGAATCTGGCCGAAGCCATATTCGTTCATTTCCCGGTGCCTTGGGACAAAAAGCCCCATAGAAGGGTCATAGGAAGCTCTTTCGTATCGGAAGCGCTGCGTGTATTGGATATCGATGGTATTTTGGAGCTTAGAACGGATAGCGAAAACTACTACAGATACGCTCTGGAGATCTTTTCCGAAGCGAAGCGGGTACGATTCGAAGTGAAGAAGAACGAAGAGTTGCCCGTCGTGAGCAAATATGAGGCGCGATGGAGAAGAGAGGAGAAGAACATTTACAATCTGACTCTCTATTCGATGGAGAAATCACCGCAGAGAGAGATTTGTACAGATTTCTCTTTTTGCGCTAAAGTATCGTCGGAAACTATCGGTAAACTGCCGCCGGATTCTCTCGTTTTCGACGAATATTTCATACATTTCACAAGAGTTTACGACAGAGTGTATAGCAAAGGGTATATAGTGGAGGTATCGTTTGGAAACTTCGACAAACCTGAACATAAATATCTCTTTATAGAGGAGGATGGGAGCGTGAACTACTTTCCGAGCAGGCCTGTAGCCAACAAGACCAATATGAGAGCCCATAAAAAGATTGGAGAGTTACTCGATGTCCACCAATAATGTTATAGCAACTTCACGCCTGACTTTGGCATACGACGATGGCAAGAAAGAGATTATCAAAAATGCCAGTTTTAGAGTGGGGAGAGGAGAGTTTGTCTTTATAACCGGTCCGAGCGGAAGCGGCAAATCGACACTGCTCAAATCGCTCTACGGAGCTTTGGTGCCCAAAAGCGGTTCTCTCGTAGTGGGAGGCTTCGATATGGGCAATATCAGCCACGGCAGACTTCAGACGCTCAGATCCAATATGGGAATAATCTTTCAGGATTACAAACTCATCAACGAGTGGACGGTAGAGAAGAATGTAGTGCTACCTCTGATAATCGCCGGCTACAGTATCGATATTCAGAAAACCCAGGCTCAGAAACTTCTAAGACATGTAAAACTGAGCGAACATGCCGAGCGCTTTCCGCTGGAGTTGAGCGGTGGTGAGCAACAAAGAGTCGGTGTAGCCAGAGCGCTTTCGAGAAATCCCTTTCTCATTCTCGCCGACGAGCCTACCGGTAACCTCGATGAGTACTCCTCCAATGTCATCTGGGATTTGATGGAGAATGCCTGTGCACAGCTTGGTTCGACCATCGTGGTCGTTACGCATAGGATTCCGACGATATTCAATATACCGTACAGACATCTCATAATAGAAAACAAGGGTATCTATGAAGTCAATTAGAGAACATATGATGTTTATTCTGCCGTTGATGTCGATATTGCTGGGGATAGAGTTTTTCCTCGTTTTCGACAGAGTGACTACGAATTACGAAGAGAAACTCAAAGCCAACTACTCCATACTCGTCGTGACGAAAAAACAGATGGATGAGGCGAAATTCAAGAAGATAGATTCCAGGATAGCCGATGCCAAAAGAATAGAAAGAAAGAAGATAGCCAAGGATATAGCTCAGGGTCTGGGGAATACAACCGGCAGAGATATACTAAACGCCCTTCCGTATTTCTACTCGCTGCATCTAAACAACTATCTCGATAGCGAAGATACCGCGGAGATAGAAAAAAAGCTTCTCAAAGATCCATGGGTGAAAAGGGTGGAGACTTTCGGCGAGAGTCACAGCTCCAAATACAATCTTTTTATATTTATAAAGATGCTCTTTTGGTCATTTGTGGCACTCATGAGTATCGTGAGTCTCTTTCTCATCGTCAAACAGATGGAAGTATGGCAGATGGCACACAAAGAGAGGATGCGAATAATGGAGATTTTCGGCGCACCCATGCTGCTGCGCAGTGCCGTTTTGTTCAGGATGGGTATAGTGGATGCGATAGTATCGGCACTTATGACTACCATTGTCTTTCTCTCTCTCAAATTCTACTGGGCCGATAGAAGCGGCATAGAACTGTTGAAAGAGAGAAGAGATCTACTTTTTGAAAGTTCCGATTTGCTGATTTTGATATCGATATCTCTTAGTATCGTCATAGTCGCCGTCATGAGTGTGGCCATAAAGAGTAGAGAGGTAAAAGAGTGAAAAGTCTGCTTGGCGTATTGTCGCTTTGTGTATTGCTTCTCTCCGAGTCCGAAGCTTCTCAGATTGCAAAGAAGATCGAGAGCTCGAGACACAATATCGAATCGACGGAAAAGATGAAAAAGGAGATGAATAGCCAGCTCGCCAAAATAGCCGACTCCATCAGGAAGATGGAGAGAGAGTATGCCTCCATAGAGAAGATACTCGATAGATTGGAGAGAGAGAAGAAGAGGAACGAGAGCAGATATGGCACTGCCAGAAATAGAGTAATGGAGCTCGATAGTGAAATATCGGATCTGGATAAGAAGATAAAGAGTAGATACAACAGATTCATACAGCTTCTGACGGAGCAATTTTCGGTTATAGCGGCTATGGATAGTATGCACAGAAAGAGTGAGAAGAGCGTGATACTCAAGGAGGCTTACGAGATATACAAAAGAGAGAACAAAAAGAGCCTCAAAGCCCTCAAAAAGAGTATAGATACAAGCCGCCTCGAAAAGAGCAGAATGAGTGTGGAGAGAAACGCTCTGAAAAAAAATATAGCCGAAATAGAGAGAAAAAGAAAGCTCTACAATAAAAAGAAGAAAGAGAAGAAGAAGCTTCTATCACATCTTGGCGAGCAGGAGAAGCAGTACAAGAGGAAACTAAAGGCCCTCATAACAAGACAGAATATGCTCAGATTGACTCTGGCCAAGCTCAATATTCTAAGAAAAGAGGAGATAGAGGAGGCTAAACGCAGAGAGGTCGAAAGACAGGAGGAGTTGAGGAGAAGAGCCGCAAAGCTTGCCAAATTGCGCAAAGAGAGAGAGGAGGAGAGAAAAAAGGCAATAGCCGAGGGGCGTGAAGCCGACTATAGTGCCGTAACTCTCAAAGCCGAGAGTAGCAAGGTCAAACGCTACGGCTCCTCATATCATAAAAACAAGATATACGACTATACCGGCCCGAGAACTATCTCTCCAATCTCTAGGGCGATAGTGGTCAAGAAGTTCGGAACCTATATAGATCCTATATACAAAATCAAGATCTTCAACGAATCCGTTACACTAAAGGCACCCGCTCCGTTTTCAAAAGTGAGAAATGTACTCAATGGCAAAGTGGTCTATATAGGACAAAACAGTATGTTGGGCAAAGTGGTCGTCGTAGCTCACGGAAACAGACTTCATACAGTCTATGCCGGACTTTCCAAAACTGCTCCAGGCCTCAAGAGCGGAAGCAGAGTCAAAAAGGGTGCGGTTATCGGAAAAATCAAGAGCAAACTGATATTCGAAGCGACGAAAGAGTCCAAATATATAGACCCTCTCAAACTCATACGACTTTAGAAGGGATATCGATTTAGGCAGGCTTATATCATTCCGGCGAAATATCCCTCCTCTTTCTTCATCAAATCCCGAGGTCTGCCTCTATCGACCACCTTGCCCTCTTCGAGTACGAATATCCATTCGGCCTTCTCTATCGTACTGAGCCTGTGTGCTATGGTGATGACGGTTTTATCCTGCAGATAGTCCCACAATCTGGCGAAGAGTCGTGTTTCGGTGTGAACATCGAGTGCCGAGGTGGATTCGTCGAGAATCACTATTTTGGGGTCTTTCAGCAGCATTCTGGCGATGGCCACTCTCTGCCTCTGCCCGCCGCTGAGTCTCACACCGTCTCTGCCCACTACCGTATCGAGCCCTTCGCTCATGTTTTGTACCACCTCTTCCAACTGCGCTGTACGCAGGGCATAGGCTATCTTCTCTTCGGATATATCCTCTCCGAGGGTGAGATTGAAGCGCAGAGTGTCGTTGAAGAGTCTGGGATTTTGCAATATCATATGAGAGTTGGCCCGTATCGTGGCCGGCGATATCTCCCTGCTCTGTACACCGTTGTAGAAGAGTTTCCCTTCACTGAGGGGGTAGAATCCCGCCAGAATGTTCGAGAGCGTGGTTTTGCCGCTTCCGCTGGGGCCCACGATAGCCACTTTCGAACCGGCCTCTATCTCCAGCTCGATATCTTCGAGCACCCTTTTGCCTTCGCTATAGGAGAAAGAGAGACCTTTGGCGACGATGGAGGCGCAGGAGCCTTTTTCGAAGGGGTTTTTGCCGTTATCGACGAACTTTTCTCTTTCCATTGCGAATATCTTCTCGACTCTGCCGCAAGCGGCCCTCGCCGAGCTCAGCGCATACTGGAAATTGATGATATCCTGTGTCGGAGTCATCATTATCCAGAGATATCCGAATACGGCCAGCATCAGCCCTACGCTCAGATCACCATATACGGCGAAATAGATACTGACGGAGCGAAAAAGTTCGTAACCTCCGAGAAAGACGAGAAAAGATAGCCTTATGGCTTTGTCGCTTCTATATGTGAAATCTATCGAGCGCTCTCTCAGCGAGAGTGCCTTCTCCTCTATCCTGTCGAAAAAGTAACTCTCCTTGTCGGAAGCCCTGATTTGGTGGAAAAGCTCCAAGGTATCCGTAAGACTCGACTGAAATGCCTCTACCGCCCTGTTGTGTTCTCTCTTGAGCTTTCCGACATTTCTGGCGAGTCTTGCGGTGAAATATACCACTGCCGGATTGGTCAGCAATATGAAGAGAGCCAGTTTCCAGTTTATCAGAAGCAGTACGATGGCACTGAAGAAGAGTGTAAGTATGGATATTACGAGTTTGCTCACGGTCGTACCGATAAAAGCGTCTATCGTATCGATATCGGTTACCAGTCTGGAGGCCACCGCTCCCGGAGATGAGGTTTCATACTCTGCGAGAGAGACTCTGCGCAGATGCTCGAGCGCCGATTTCCTTATTTTGTAAGCCATATCCTTGGATACCGATGTGAAGGTACGCACCTGATAGACATTGAAGAGAAAGCCCAATCCCCTGAGTATCAGTACCAGCAGAAGGAAAAAGGCGAGATAGCCGCTTACACTCATTGGGGCTATGTGCTGCGCCACCCAGCCGGTGAGGGTGTCGCTTCTGTGCAGAATGAGTTCATCCACGAGCATGGGTATGAAGAGTGGGATGAGTACGGTGAGTACGGTGGCGGCCACGGCGGCGAGATTTCCCTTGATTATAGCCTCTTTGTAAGAGAGCGCACTGCGCAACAAAGAGGAGATTCTACATTTCAAATCGCTCTCCTCTTTACAGGACTATATCCGGAATATGTCTGAGGTCTTTTTCATCCACGATGTGGGTGGCGGCTTTTTTGAGTATATCTTTGGCGCAGAAGGCCACTCTCGTAGCGGCATATTCGAACATGCTCAGGTCGTTGGCACCGTCACCCACGACGAGCGTCTCTTCCGGCTTTATGCGCAGGAGCGACTGTAATCTTTCGAGCATCTGCCCTTTCGAGTCGGAAAACATCATCTCTCCTCCAACCTTTCCGGTGAGAATACCTTCGTCCTCGTGCAGTATGTTGGAAAAGTCGGCATCGAGTCCGAGAATCCCGGCCGCATGGGAGGTGGCGTTTCTGAATCCGCCCGAAAAGCACACGACGCGGATATCTCTCTTTTTCAATTCCGCCACAGTCTCTTTCGCTCCCGGCATCAGTGGAAGGGAGTGGCAGATTTCGTCCACTTTTTGCATCTGCAGACCCTCCAGCAGTGCCACACGCGCCTGAAGAGATTTGAAGAAATCCACTCTCCCCTGCATAGCCTGTTCGGTAATGGCGGCCACCTCTCTCTCCAGTCCCAGTTCGGCGGCGAGAAAATCTATCGTCTCCCCATCCATCAGTGTAGAGTCGAAATCGAATACGGCAAGTCTTATCATCCTCTCTCATTCCCTTTTATCATATTTTTCTATTTTCCGATATTATCGCTCTCGTCGAGCTCTCTGAGTGCGAGTTCCTGCACCGTCTTTATGCTGTCTATGGCATTTTCGAGTATCTTTTTGGTGGAGCTTAGAGGTTTCATTCTCAGATTGGTCTCTCTCTTGTCGAGACTCATATCGGAGAGAATCTCCATCACCTCTTTCTCCAGCTCCTTGTAAATCTCTTCGAATCTGCTCTCTATAAATTCTATATTCATCGTCACTCTCTAACTCTGTTTGGGTCTGAAAGCCTCGATTACACTCTCGTCCACCTCCATATAGTTCCCTCCTATGAGGTCTATACAGTAGGGAATGGCGGGAAAGACCGCATCGAGACACTCTCTGATGGATTTCGGCTTGCCCGGGAGATTGACTATCAGTGAATTGGTGCAGATACCGGCTGTCTGTCTCGAGAGTATGGCAGTGGGTACATACTGCAGACTCACGCTTCTCATCAACTCCCCGAAACCGGGCAGTATCTTGTGGCAGACTTTGAGGGTGGCATCCACGGTGACATCCCTCTCGGCCGGTCCTGTTCCGCCGGTGGTCACGATCAGATCGCACTTCTTGTCTCTTGCAAGCTCGAGAAGAGTCTCTTCTATCGTGCTCTGTTCATCCGGAATACAGCGGTAGATGAACTCTATCTCGTTTTGCAGATACTCTTCGAGTCTCTCCATGATGGCTTTTCCGGATATATCGTCATATATACCCTCGCTCGCTCTGTCGCTTGTGGTAAGTACTCCCACTCTTATGATATCCATTGCCTGCTCCTTTGGAAGGTTTCTCCGTTTTTCTTGTCGAAAGCTATTTTAGCATAAGAAAGTTCACCTCATCGTAGATTGATTCCTCTACTGCGAAAGAGTCTATTCTGTACAAGCCCCCGGAAGAGAAAAAAGGAGACGAAAGATATCCACAATGCGTATCGTGCATCCATAAAACTCTCCAGCAGATAGAAAAGAGCCATATAGAGAAACATGGAGAGAAGTACCGCATCTCTCATCGCTTTGACGGCTGTCATGCCTATGAATATGCCGTCATATATGAAGGCGGGAAAGGCCAGCAGTGGAAGCAGGGCGGTCAGTGGCAGAAGAGGAGTGGTACTCTCTATTATCGCCTTGTCCGAAGTATATATCGTCACTATAAAGCTACCGCAGAAGTGGTAGAAGAGAGAGAAGAGCAGGGCCAGAGAGGCTCCCCATAGCATGGAGAGTCTGACCGCTTTGTAGAAATTCTCTCTCTCAGTGGCACCGAAATATCTGCCGGTGATACTCTCTGCGGCATTTGCGAAGCCGTCTATCGCGAAGCTCATCCATATCATGAACTGCAGCAGGATGACCATCACGGAGAGAGTCTCTTCGCCATATTTGGCCGCTTGCGCATAGAAAAAGGCGAGAGAGAAGGTGAGGGCGAGAGTACGGATGAAGATATTTCTGTTTATATGGAAGAAGTGTGCGAGAGAACTTTTCGCGAATATGGCGCCTCTTCTTGCGCCGTGGAGCCTCTTTGCATATCTGCCAAGAAGCACAAGTGCAGTCGCCATTGCCGAATATTGGGCTATCACCGTTCCCCATGCGGCCCCCTCGATACCCATTGCCAACACTCTGACCATAAAGAGACTGGCTACGATATTGACTATATTCAGAAGCAGCGTGATATAGAGAGGATAGGCCGAGTTTTGCATCCCGAAGAAGAAACCCGTCATGACATAGAGTATCATCACCGCGGGTGCCGTGAGTATTCTTATATCGAAATATCTCTGTGCAAGTTCGTAATATCCGCTCTCTATATTCATCAGGTAGGCGGCTGATAGAAAGAGAGGCCGATGCAGAAGCAGCAGAAGTAGCGAAATAGCAAGTGCCAGAAAAATGGCTCGATAGAGTGTGTTGGAGAGTGTTTCGAAGTCGGATGCACCATATGCCTGGGCGGTCATACCGGTGGTGCCCATCCTGAGAAAAGCAAAACTGCTGTAGAGAAACATGAATATCATACCCCCTATCCCCAAAGCGGCGAGATGGGATGGGGATATATGCCCCATGAGAGCGGTATCCACCGAACTTAGAAGAGGAATGGAGATATTGGAGACTATATTGGGGATGGCCAGGCGAAGTATCTCTTTGTTCATCTTCTCTCCGGCATTGGGTAGTATCTTTTATAGTGTAACTTATCGGGAAAAAGCATTTGTTTGTGAAAATGGCGGCAAAGGCCGCCAAACAAGGAGTATCGGGTAGATTAGAATGCCGTCATATCCTCATGATGGTTTTGCTCTTGAGCTCCTACAAGTGCGACTTCGTTATTATCGTTTCCATCATCATGTGTGGAGTCATCTTTTGAATACTCCGACTTACTTCCATTGTCTTTTGCATCGTCATGACCATAGTTGTATGTATTGTCGATGCCGGTAGAGAGGTTGTCTTTGCTTTTGGCGTCACTGTTTTTTAGATGTTGAGTATGGAAATCGTGCGCACTCTTGTTGAACTCACTATAGTCGCTATCTCCGAATTTGTTCTGATGAGAGTGGTTTTGAGCGAACTCGCTAATTGCCTCTTTGACGGCAGTTACATCGCCAGTTTTTTTATAGTCCTCTATTACAAGTTTGGCCAATTCAGGATCGTTGAGCTTCTCTTCGACAAACTTCATCCCTACACCTGTCTTGTTTTCGAGATGCTCTCTATCCTCTTCGTGCTCTTTGGCACCGTTTAGGATAGCTATTATGAACTTTTGTTTTGAAATTTTGCCACTTGAAAGCTCCGCTTTCCAATAGTCGGCTCCCGCCTTATCGGGTGCTCTATCCAGTACATTTTCATATACCGAATCTATGAAGGTATTGAGTTCATCATCACCATAGAGCTTCTTGGTCTCAGGTTGATCGAAGAAGCTTTCGGCTATCTGCTCCACACTCATGCCATCTTTATGGCGATCTACCCAATAGTCCAGACCAGCTTCATCTGGTGCTCTGTTGAATGTAGCTATATAGAGCTCTGCTATCTGTTGTGCAATATCGGAATTGTCTCCATTCGTATCGTCGCTGCTGTTTTCTGCCTCGTTTGTATCGTTGCTGCTGTTTTCTGCCTCGTTTGTATCGTTGCTGCTGTTTTCTGCCTTGTTTGTATCGTCGTTGTTGTTCTCTACCTCATTTGTATTGTCGTTTTGACTATCTTGCGTCTCTTCGTTTTTCTTCAGCTCTTCCGCCATCTTTCTCTCCTTTGATAAATTAGTTCCGTTGATCGAAACAACGAATTATATACTATTGTGCGTTAGTGAAATGTTAGTTTTTATTTTATGGTGTCGATTGTTCGTTTAAGTGGGGAAGATGTATGATTGGAAAAATGAGAAAGGAGGGGATGAAGATGGCAAAAGTAGTATATAGTGAAAATCTAAGGAGAGAATATGAGAGGCTCTATAAAGAGATGGTGTACGAAGAGTCCCGTTTTTCGCAGATAGATGCCTTGACAGACACTCTTCTCGAGCATAAAGAGCGTTACGAGAATGTCGCCGAAACCCTTGGCATTCCATGGTATTTTGTAGCTGTGATACACAATATGGAGAGCTCGATGCGTTTCGACAGACATCTACACAACGGTGACTCTCTCGAGCAGAGGACTATCCATGTGCCTGCAGGCAGACCAAAAAGAGGAAATCCCCCCTTTAGTTGGGAGGAGAGTGCGATAGATGCCCTAAAGCTTAGGAGAGTCGAGAGGGTGGGGGAGTGGTCTTTGGGCAGGATACTCTATGAGATAGAGGCATACAACGGTTGGGGGTACAGACTCTATCACAAGCATGTACTCTCGCCATACCTCTGGTCATGGTCGGGACACTACAGTTGCGGTAAATATATATACGACGGCACATGGTCCGATACCGCAAAATCGAAGCAGTGTGGTGCCGCCGTACTGCTAAGAAGACTCGAAGAAAGAGGTGAGATATCCCTGCTTTCAGCTACAGACGAGAAAGGGCTGTTTTTGGCCGCAGACGAAAAAGAACCGTACTTTTTTTATAGTGATTCGTCCGAAGAGGAGGTAAAAAGGCTTCAGCGTTTTCTAAACACTTTTGCGGGGGTGGCTCTTAGAATCGATGGTATTCCTGGCCCCAAAACATCGGCAGCAGTCAAAAAACTCTTCGGATACTATCTAAAAGGCGATTCCCGAGGTGAGTAGGGTTCTTTTGTCGATATCTATCTCCCTAACTCTATTGAGTACGGGCGGCTGTGTAGAAGCTTGCAAAAGTGGATTGCACAAATCGCTCGTCCATGTTAAAAAAGAGGAGTCGGCAAGGGTGGAGTGTGCCGACATGAAGGAGTTGGGAGAGGGTAGGCTCCACTATTCGCCGCAGAAAAAAAAGCTCATTGTGTATAAGAGTTTACTCTCGAATATAGGAACACTCTTTATATACACGGTCGAAGCCGATGGAGAGTGTGTCGAAATAGGGAGAGAGCGTGTGCGAAGGCTCTGGAAGAGTTTTGCACGAAAACATACTTTCAATAGTGACGATGTGCTACGCTCGAGAGCCTCTTTTGTGAGATGGCTCGATGACGATAGGCTCGAAATAGAGCTTTTTGTCGAGCTTTATGACGGCAGGAGCTATCAAGAGAGCTTCATACTCGAGCTATAACGGCTGCTATTGTGAAGGTCGAGAGGTTTCATTCTTTCGTTTACGATTCTGCCTATTTTCCGTCTTCATCGTTTTGCTCGAATCCGATTGACAATGTACAGCCAGCCAGAGTGTACCTTCGGCAGTCTTGAGGACGCGATGAGGTGTAAGAGCGGGTATGAGCAGAGTGTCTCCCCTTTTCATCTCCAGCTTCTTGCCGTCTATCTCCAGCAGTGCCTCACCTTCGAGCAGACATACCCACTCATCCTCTTCCTGTATATATAGTTTCTCTTCGGGAGTTTCGGAGCTGACAATACGCACAATCGCGGTTTGCGAATTTCGATAGAGAGTTTCGAAGAGTTCACCGTCGGAGGGAATTTCGTAGTCGTATATGTTCATCTTAGAAACTCATCTGCATAGCGTCGATATCTCTCCAGCTAACGGAGGGAGCGCTCTTCCTGTGGGAGAGGATATGGTCTATATATCTGGCGAAGAGGTCGGTCTCTATATTGACTCTGCTCCCCTTTTCATATTCCGATATGAGTGTGTTGCGCATGGTGTGAGGTATGATCGTGAGTCTGAAAGAGGAGTCGAAGACCTCGTTTACGGTAAGGGAGATACCGTCAATGGCTATGGAGCCCTTGGGGACGATATACCTGATATATTCAGGCTCCACCCTCACGATGAACTCTACGGCGTTTTCCCCCTTTCGGATATCCTCTATTACCCCCACCGTATCCACATGCCCCTGTACTATGTGCCCTTCGAATCTGTCGTTCATACCCATGGCCGCCTCCAGATGCACTCTACCCTCGAATTTTTCCGGAGGTACGATTCGTCTGGTCTCGTCGGCCGCTTCGACCCAGAAACCCTCTTCGCCACTTTCGGTGACGCTCAGGCAGACTCCGTTTACGGCTATCGAGTCTCCTACAGAGGCAGGAATCGAAGATTTTATGAATATCATATTTCCTCTTGTGGAGAGCACCTCCCCGACTTCTCTTACGAGACCGGTGAACATATCTTTTCCCCCATTGGCTATAATTTCGCAATTATACCCTGAATCCGTATATCGATACGGCAAGAAGCGCAAAAGGGATGGCAGGAGAGAAGAGAATGCAAAGTGGCTACGATGTGATAGTGATAGGGGGAGGGCATGCCGGGATAGAGGCGGCCCTCGCTTCGGCGAGAATGGGTGCGAAGACGATGCTGGTGACGATTCTCGCGGAGCAGGTGGGTGCGAGTAGCTGCAACCCCGCCATAGGAGGATTGGCCAAAGGGCATCTGGTCAAGGAGATAGACGCTCTTGGCGGAGAGATGGGGCTCTGTACGGATGCGACCGGTCTGCAGTTTCGCATACTCAACGCCTCCAAAGGGCCGGCAGTGAGGGGGAGTAGGGCACAGATAGATATGGATAGATACCGTATCTATATGAGAGATGTGATTTTGCATACCGATAATCTGGAGTTGAAACAGGAGATGGTGGAGAGTCTCGTCGTGGAGGGGGGTGTCGTCAGAGGGGTGGTGACCCAGCTTGGCAACCAATATCCCGCCAAAAAGGTGATAATAGCCTCTGGGACTTTTCTCAACGGTCTTATACATATCGGAGAGAACAGACAGAAGGCTGGTAGGCAGGGCGAGTTTGCTTCGGTGACACTCGCCAATCAGCTTAGGGAATTGGGCTTCGAGATAGGCAGACTCAAGACCGGTACATGTGCCAGAATAGCTGGAGAGAGTATAGATTTTTCACTCATGCAGGAGCAGCCAGGAGATGAGGAGCCCATACCCTTTTCGTTCAGGACCGACAGAGAGAGTTTCAAACCGCAGCAGCTGCCTTGTTGGATGACCTATACCAACGAAGAGACCCATCGTATCATAGAGAGCAACTTCTACCGTGCCCCCCTTTTCAGCGGACAGATAGAGGGGGTGGGGCCGAGATACTGCCCCAGTATAGAGGACAAGATAAACCGTTTCAGTGAACGCCCCAGACATCAGGTCTTCGTGGAACCGCAGACGAGAGAGAGCAACGAGTTTTATCTAAATGGTCTGAACACCTCGTTGCCCACGGATGTGCAAATAGAGATGATTCGCTCCATCGAAGGGCTCGAAAAGGCGGAGATTGTCCGTTTCGGCTATGCGATAGAGTACGACTTTATCCAGCCTACCGAACTCTACCACACTCTGGAGTCGAAAAAGATATCGGGACTCTACTGGGCGGGGCAGGTAAATGGAACCACTGGTTACGAAGAGGCGGCCGCCCAGGGCTTGATGGCAGGGATAAACGCAGTTTTGGCGATAAGGGGAGAGGAGCCCTTCATCCTCGGACGGGACGAAGCCTATATAGGTGTGCTCATAGACGATCTGGTTACGAAGGGGACGAACGAGCCATACAGGATGTTTACGAGCAGGGCCGAATATAGACTGCTTCTGAGGGAGGATAATGCCGATGTGAGGCTCTACAGGTACGCGCAGAAGTACGGTCTGCTCGAGGATGAGTATATAGCCAGAGTCGGAAAGAAGGTCGAAAAGCTCTCTTCGGCCATGGAGATTCTGAGCCGAAACTACGCCACACCCACGAAAGAGTTCAGTGCCAAACTCGAAGAGTTGAACGAGTGCAAAATCAACGACAAGACCGCATGGGTGGATATAGTGGCGAGGATGTCCGAGCCGAGTGTGGAGAAGATAAGGGCGCTCTTCGAGGAGTTTGCCTCCTATGAAGATGCGATACTCGAACAGCTTCTCATAGAGGCCAAGTATGCCAGATATATAGAGAAGCAGAGAGCCCAGATAGACAAGATGCACGAAATGCTGGAGGTGGAGATTCCGGAGGGCTTCGATTTCTCCAGAGTACAGGGGCTGAGCAATGAAATTGTGGAAAAGCTTCGCAAAGCCACTCCACCGACACTCTTCGCCGCTTCGAGAATAAGTGGAGTGACTCCCGCGGCGATAGAGATAATACATATATATATCAAGATGGCCGAGAAAGGAAAGATATGATCTATCTATATGCACACACTGGTAGAGAGCATGGGCTCGATTCGCTCAGGAGAGTGGCGGCCATATACGAAAAGCTATCCAAAAAAGGTTTGGAGGCGGAGATACTGCTCAACGATTTCAGGGCGCAGAGAGTCGGGATGGATATGGGTCTGCCTCCTGCTATACCGATAGAGAGTATCAAGGATATAGATGCGGTGGCGAAACGGGGTGATTCGGTAGTGATAGATTCGCCCGAAGATGATGGAGGCAGGCTCGAAAAGTTCGTATCGGACTTTTCGAGGGTAGTGAGAGTCGCGACAGCTTCCGGCGATGGCCCGAAGTATGGAGAGATAGTTCTCGATCCTCTCGAGATAGATGGCCGATATGGGATGTGGCAATTCAGGGAGCTGAAGCTTCCAGAGGTGGATGCAAACGGCAGAGTCTTGCTCTACTACGGAGATAGCGACCCCGACCTCTATCTGCTCGAGAATGCCCAAAATCTCGCTTTCGATAGTGTGGAAGCGATATTCGGCGAGTACTTCTATGTCAAATACGAAGATAGCTACAGAGAGTTTTTCGCTACCATGCATGAGAGTTCGGAGTACGAAACTCTTCTCTTGCAGGGCTACGCTCTAATGAGCTCATCTCTTCAGATAGCTCTCGAAGCCGCGCTCAACGGAGTGAAGACGCTCTATCTCGAGAGAGAAGAGAGCACTACGAAGATACGCAGAGTGCTCGAATTGTGCGGTGCCTTTAGAGCGTCAATCGAAGATAGAGAAGCCATTGGGACTTTCATCGAAGATTCCGTTCGAGAGGGTGCGAGAGAGAGAAAGATTAAGGGCAGTGATATTTATCATCTGTTTGTCTGATATTTCTGTATAAAATCTTCACATCCTTTTTCAAAAAGGGGCTCTTTTGCCCTTTTTGACGCTTGTCAATGCTTTTTTTTAGTACTTTCGTCCTATAATAATCCGTCTAAATCTTCATAAAAGGACGCAATATGAGCGATAGAAGAGATTTCTTCGGCAAGGCTCTGGGTGCGTTTGCCGGCCTGGGTGCTCTCGGAGCGCTCTATGCCGCCAAACGAACCTGGGATCCTCTGCCAAGTGTCAAAGCTGCCGGTTTCACCACCGTAGATCTCAGCAAGGCTGAGCCCAATGTTCTCTATACCGAGATGTGGAGGGGTAAACCTATCTTCATTCTCAAAGTGGCCAAAGACGACAAAGCCTACTCCGACAAGAGATTGATTAATGTAGGTGGAGATAAATTCTTTATAGCCATCGGACTCTGCACTCACCTCGGATGTATCCCCGCATACTTCCCCGACAAGCATAAGTTCATCTGTGCATGTCATGGCGGGCAGTTTGATGCCGCGGGAGAGGTGCTCAAGTCACCGCCTCCAAGTCCTCTGGTGATTCCACCCTTCAAAGTAGATGGCAAAAAGGTGGTTTTGGGTGAAGCCGGCCCCGAATACAAGAAGCTGCAAGAAGCCGGCGTAGTGGCGTAAGGAGAGAGTATGGCACATTTTGATCCGAATGCAAGACCATTTTCACACAAATGGATGAACGAAAGACTCGCTGTGGATACACTCCAGAAGGTACTCTCTACGGAGTATTGGATTCCCAAGAATATTAACTTCCTCTGGGCGATGGGAATGATTCTCGCCGCCACATTCGGAATCCTACTCATAAGCGGTATCTTTCTATTGATGTACTATATCCCCGATACCAAGCAGGCTTTTGATAGTGTAAACTACACAGTCATGAGCGAAGTCGGTTACGGATGGCTCTGGAGAC
The DNA here is from genome assembly GCA_913054475.1 of uncultured Nitratifractor sp. GTDB lineage: Bacteria > Campylobacterota > Campylobacteria > Campylobacterales > Sulfurovaceae > Nitratifractor. Next base: position 22,139 of record CAJXJF010000003.1, on the reverse strand, counting down.
ATATGCACGGTGTGGCCGCTTCGGTGGTATTCCTCATCATATATATTCATATGTTTACAGGTATCTACTATGGTTCCTACAAAAAAGGCAGAGAGATGATATGGCTTTCGGGTATGCTTCTTTTTGTCACATTCTCCGCAGAGGCCTTCTCTGGCTATATGCTTCCCTGGGGACAGATGAGCTACTGGGCCGGTATGGTTATTACCAACCTCTTTAGCCTCGGCTCTCTCGACTTCCAGGGACTCGTGGAGTGGATTCGTGGCGACTATGTACCCGGACAGGCGTTCTTGAATAGATTTTTCATGCTCCATGTTCTTTTGATGCCTCTAATCATTATGGCTTTGATCGTACTGCACTTCGGTACGCTCAGAATCCCCCATGTCAACAACCAAGATGGGGAAGAGATCGATTTCGATGCTGAAGCGCAAAAGTGGAAAGCGGGACTTAGAAAAGAGTCCAAAGTGATCCCTTTCAACCCTGTCTTTCTGAGCAAAGATGTATTCGTAATGTCGATATATTTCATCATCTACTTCTATCTGGTCTTCTACCATTTTGAATTCGCTATGGATCCGGTCAACTTCGATCCTGCCAATCCTCTCAAGACTCCACCGCATATCTATCCCGAGTGGTACTTCCTCTGGAGTTACGAGATTCTAAGACCGTTCCCCAAAGATCCCGGACTCGTAGCCTTCGGTTTCGCACAGGTGATCTTCTTCCTGTTGCCTTTCTTGGATAGAAGCCCCAATGTAGCTCCTGCTAGCAGAAGAAAGCCCTTTAGATGCTGGTTCTGGATTCTCTTGGTGGATATGATTGTGCTGACAATCATGGGTAAAGTGCCTCCGGTGGGTGTCTATACGACTATCGGTACAGTGGCAGCATGGGTATTCATCCTCCTCTGGGTAACCCTGCCTATCGTTACAAAATTGGAAAAACCGGTAAGGAGGAGTAAATAATGAAAGATCTGAAAAAACTCGGCATAGTCGTATTTTTTACACTGCTTGTATATATAGGCGTCGAGCCGTATGCTCACTCGGTAATGCACAAACATGTCGAGGGTCACAACTTCAAATATCCAGATCTCAAGCCTATCGCGGCCAAGGGTAATCCCGAGACCGGAAAAGCGCTCGCGGCGGCCTGTATGGGTTGTCACTCGATCAAGTCTCAGGGCGTACCTGCTCCTATGGATCCCGTATCTGCGTCGGGAGCGTATGGTGTCAATCCTCCCGATTTGAGCCTTATTGGCGCACTTTTGGATGAGAAGTATCTTGCCCACTTCCTGAAAGACCCCGTACATACCGCGATAGTAGCTCACAAGTTCAAAGATAGAGCCTACCCCATGCCTCCAATGGCTACGGATGACCAGAGTGCGGCCGATCTTGTGGCATACTTCAAGTCCATAGCTCCCAAAGAGGTAAAACCCAAAGAGGCTTACGAGTTCGCTTGCGGCAGATGTCACGAGATGAGATATGCCAAGTGGACTCAGATAGGAGAGGTTCCCAAGACGAAAAAGAACATTCAGACAGGTGCGGATTTGGCGAAGCTGAAGTTTAATGAGAAGCTGGCTGAATACAAAGGGAATATGGTCAAATATCTCGGCAAGCTTCCGCCCGATCTCTCCATCATCGTAAGAGCGAGAAGCGAAGAGTTCCTCGAAACTTTCGTAGAAGATCCCCAGTCTCAACTTCCCGGTACGGGTATGCCTCGTGTAGGTCTTAGCAAAGAGGGTTACGAGAAGGTGTTTGCCTACCTCGAAGAGGTTGGAGATCCCAGCAAGCCCAAGAGAGAGAAGGTCGGTCCTATCGTGCTGCTCTATATGGTGGTATTCGCATTCTTGGCCTATCTCTGGTACAAGCATCAGTGGAAAGACCTCCACTAAATTATTTGCACAAGGGTGAGTTTATACTCGCCTTTTTGCAGGGTGGTGATTTGAAAATCCGAGGATAGATTTTCTCCCTCCTGCATGATATCTCCCTCTCCATTGAAATCTTACGATTAAATCTGAGTTTATCGGTTTTAGCTTTGAACAATTCTGTATTACACTTCTTGCTCTTTGTCTGGTCTATCGGAAGCTTTGGGAAATCTCTGGACTATTCGTTTCTGAGTACATGCAGAGGGTCGGTGGCGGCTGCCTTTCTCGCGGGATAGATGGAGGAGAGGAAGACTATCACAACCGTTCCGGCAATAATCAGTAGAAAATCGTTCAACTCCAGCTCGACGGGCAGGTGGGTCGTACCGTAGACATCTGCTGGCAGGGTGACGATATCGAAATTGCGCAGAATCCAGCTTCCGCCCAGTCCGAGCAGGGTACCGGCCGTTATACCTCCCATGCCTATGATGAGGCCGAGTCTGAAGAAGATGGCGTAAATCTCCTTTTTCGTCGCTCCAAGTGTTCTGAGGAGGGCTATTTCGCTTCGGCGACTCATGACTGTCATGAGGAGAGAGGAGACTATATTCAAAGAGGCCACCAGTATGATGAGCAGCAGTACGAGGAAAAGAGCTTTCTTCTCCATCTGCATGGCCGAGAAGAAGTTGCCGTTTTGTTGCCACCAGCCCTCTACTCCGGCATCGTCGGGAAGAATCTTTTTGATATCGTCTATCCTCTTCATCGGCTCTTTCGTATAGATATGTACTCCGTCGAATCTTCGGGGGTCTTTTTTGAGCAGTTTCACGAAGGCTTCGTGTGTGGTGTAGAGTATGGCCTTGTCGTATGAGCCAAGACCCGAATTGAAGATACCATCTACGACAAAGCGCTTCTGCAGAGGCATGGTACCCAGCCCCACGGCCTGCTGTGTGGAGAAGTAGAGTACTATCGAACTGCCGATATCCAGCCCCATTATCACCGCTAGGTCGTCGCCGGTGACTATACGATACTTGCCTTTTCGGGTGCTTTTTTCCAGAGCCTTTTTGAAGACCGGATTTATCCTGGCCTCTTTTTCGAAATCCACTCCGTAGAGGAGGGCGCCTTCCACTCCGTTGATATTCTTCACAATCACCTGCGTACGATAGTAGGGACTCGAGTGCATATCGGGAAAACTCTTCTCTATCTTCTTCATGGTCGATTCTCGTACTCCGTCCGAGTAGGATACGACAGTGAGCGGATAGTTCATAACAAAGAGTCTCTTTTCGAACTCTTTCTGTGTACCGTTCATGATTCCCATAGCTATCATGAGTACCATCACCCCCGCGGCTATGCCGAGAAAGGCCAGAAGAGCGGATATGAAGATAAACGGATTGTCGGAATCGTATCTCAGGTAGTGGCGGACTATCCGGCGTATGAGCCGGGAGTCGCTGCTGGAGTCGAACATCAGGCGAGCAGTCCCTTTCTGGGGCCGCTCTTACCGCAGCAGTTTTTGTACTTTTTGCCGCTGCCGCAGGGGCAGGGATCGTTTCTTTTTGGCTTTTTCTGCGCTATATAGGGTTTGAGCTCTCCCTCGTTTTCCTCTGTGCCCATCACAGCTTCGGCTATGGAGTGTGGCGGCTCCTGATATTCGTTGCTTATGAGCTCCTCTTCGTCTATCTCCAGCTCATCTCTGATCTTTTCGAGAGTCTCCATCTCCTCTTCGGGTGAGCCGAAGTCGAACTCTACAGTATAGAGGAGTTTGAGAGATTCGAATTTGATACGCTCTACGAGAGACTGGAAGAGTCTGTAACTCTCCTGCTTGTATTCGGTGAGAGGATCTTTCTGATTGTATCCTCTGAGTCCTATACCGGTTTTGAGGACATCCATCTCATACAGATGCTCTCTCCACTCCGTATCGAGAATCTGCAAAATAAGAAGCTTTTCGACCTCTTTTCTCTGCTCCTCGTCGAAGACGGACATCTTCTCTTCGTAGAACTTTTTCAGAATCTCTATGCTCTCTTTGGCTATCTCCTCCCGTCCCTTGCCTTCGAGCTCGGCGGGATCGATATCGACGAAGCTGTACTCTTTTATAAGGCTCACGAAGCGCTCGAGGTCGTAATCTTCACTCGGTGCACCTTCGAAAATCTCGGCTTCGTCGAGGAGGTGATATATAAGCTCCTCTCTGTTTTGATCGATTTTGGCCGTGATGTCGTACTCAGGGTCTATGAGCTGGTTTCTGAAGGCATAGACGACTTTTCTCTGGTAGTTCGCCACATCGTCGTATTCGAGAATGTTCTTTCTCGATTCGTAGTGCATCGACTCCACCTTCTTCTGCGCCTTCTCCACACTTCTGGTTACGAGTTTGGAGTCTATATACTCTCCCTTCTCCACCCCGAGACGATTCATTATGCCTCTTATCTTCTCACCACCGAAGATTCGTAGGAGATTGTCGTCGAGACTGAGGAAAAACTGGCTCTCTCCCGGGTCGCCCTGGCGTCCCGAACGACCTCTGAGCTGATTGTCTATACGGCGACTCTCGTGTCTTTCCGTACCGATTATGGCGAGACCTCCGAGCTCTCTGACCTCATCGTCTATCTTGATATCGACACCCCGTCCCGCCATGTTGGTAGCCACGGTGACAGCCCCCTTGGCACCGGCGTTTTTGATTATCTCCGCCTCCTGCTCATGGTTCTTGGCGTTGAGAACATTGTGGGGAATCTTCTCCTTTTTCAGTCGTTCGTGTATAAGTTCGCTCTTCTCTATCGAAGCCGTACCTATGAGTACGGGCTGTCCCTTGCCGTGAAGCTCCTTCACCCTCTCCACCACGGCATCGAGCTTCTCCTCTTCGGTATTGTAGATGAGGTCGTTTTTGTCTATTCTCCTGACGGGAACATTCGTGGGAATCGATATGACATCCAGACCGTATATCTGGGAAAACTCCGTAGCTTCGGTCTGGGCCGTACCTGTCATACCCGCAAGTTTCTCGTACATCCTGAAGTAGTTCTGATAGGTGATTTCGGCCAGTGTCTGCGACTCCTCCTGTACCACCACTCCCTCTTTGGCCTCCAGCGCCTGATGGAGCCCTTCGCTATATCGTCTCCCTTCGCTGAGCCTTCCGGTAAACTCGTCCACTATCACAATCTCGCCGTTTCTCACCACATAGTCCACATCTCTTTCGAAGAGGTGGTGTGCCTTGAGAGCCTGGTCGAGATGGTGTACCATGGCGGCGTTTTCGAGGCTGAAGAGGTTTTCCACTTCGAAGAGTTTCTCCGCCTTTTCGAGACCCTCCTCGGTCATGACGATAGTTCTGTTCTTTTCGTCCACCACGAAGTCGCCCGTCATCTTCTTGGGCTCTCCGGGTTTGGAGGGGAGCTCCTCTCCCCGTATCATCTGTTTGGCTATCTGATTGGCTTTGAAGTAGAGACTCTGGTCTCTCTGTGCGGGACCAGATATGATAAGAGGCGTTCTCGCCTCGTCTATCAGAATCGAATCCACTTCATCGACTATCGAGAAGAAGTGTTCTCTCTGTACCTTCTCGTCTGCTCTCACCTTCATGTTGTCACGCAGATAGTCGAAGCCGAATTCGTTGTTGGTACCGTAGGTTATATCCGCGTCGTACTGGGCCTTTCTCTCTTCGTCCTCATGTATATCGGAGACTATACAGCCGGTCGTGTATCCCAGAAAGGAGTAGAGCTGTCCCATATCGTGGGCATCCCTTTTGGCGAGATAGTCGTTTACGGTCACGACATGCACGCCTCTGCCGGTCATGGCGTTGAGTACTACGGCGAGTGTGGCCACGAGGGTCTTTCCCTCTCCCGTCTTCATCTCGGCTATATTGCCCTCGTGAAGCACCATACCTCCCACCATCTGCACATCGTAGTGGCGCAGTCCGAGGACTCTTTTGGAGGCCTCTCTCGTGATGGCGAAGGAGTCGTAGAGTACATCGTCCATACTCTTGTCGCCGCTTCTTACAGCCTCTCTGAGTTCGTCGAAGGCGGCTTTGAGCTCTTCGTCGCTCATCTTCTCATATCTGCTCTCGAGCGCATTTATCTTCTGCACCCTTTTCATATACTGCTTGACTCTTCTATCGTTCGCAGTACCGAAAATCTTCATTACCGAATCTATCATAATTTGCCAATCCCGATTTTGAAATTCGCCCTATTTTATCCAAAATGGTTTAATGCTAACTGCCTTGCGATATCTAGGGGCTGATTCGGGTATGAGAGAGTTCGTGGGCAGGAGTGCGATACGGATGCTTTGGCGATTCACATTCCCGAAAGTGACAGATGGATATAATCTATCTTTACAATCTCTGCGGTGGGTCTCGGGAGCTATAGTGGGTCGGGATGGATTGTGCCGTTTCAAAGTCACAAGAAACGAGGTTGGGATGAGAAAAGATCGAAAGATACTGGCTATGATAGGACCTTCGTCCCGAACATAATAGATGTTATTTTCGGGATGATGGAGGCGGGGCCAACCTCTTCAGGCCCGATTTCACTCATGCAAAATAGAATCTCTCGAAGATTTTCGTCTCTGTATATTCGGAAAACCGACTATCGCATGGAGAATGCAACGAGCTGAGCTCTTCGAGCGGAGTTATGAGTGACGATATACCGACAGTCCGGGAGCACCATAACAACCAATATAATCAGGATTCTGCGTAAAGAGGAGATGGAGCACTTCGCCGAAGTCTCCGATACGCAGATGCAGAGTGCTTCCGACGGCGTGTCGGAGGGATGAAAAGGAGTATGAAATGAAGATAGATATAGCATCTTATGCCACTTTGGAGTTGGAGTTTCTCGTTTTGGACTACAACGGTACCATAGCACTCGATGGCAGAATAGGCGAAGCGAGCGCCGACACCCTGAAGAAGATAGCGAAATTCATGAAGATATATGTTCTCACCGCCGATACCTTCGGTACGGTCTCGAGTGAGCTCGAGGCTCTGCCTCTGGAGTTGAGGATACTACAGAGCGACGACCATAGCGCCGAAAAGGCGGCCTTCGTCGAGTCTTTGGGGGCCGAGCGCTGTGCAGTGGCAGGCAACGGCAACAACGACGCCCTGATGCTCGAAAGGGCCGCTCTCTCTATAGCTGTTATGGGGAGGGAGGGCTGTGCCGTGGCGACACTGCTGAGAGCCGATATCGTATGTGGCTCTACGGAGGATATGTTGGAGCTTTTTCTCAATATAGGAAGAATCAAGGCGACGCTACGAAAGTAGGCAGAAGAGAATCAGTCTCGGGCGCTGAGGTGCCATCCCAGCTCGAAAGGGCAGGGGTATATCTTGAGGCTTTCATCCATCGCGGCCTCTCTGGCCTGCGAGGTGCTTGCATAGAGTTTTTTGGGCATTCCGTATCTGTCGGTACATCGACAGCGTGTAGCTCTCTCGTACTCCTGCACACTCCCGACAGAGTGCTTCGACGGGTTGATTGCCCTGTTTCGAGAGCGCAGTCTCTTTCTTATGGCCCTAAGACTCTTTTTCATAATCTCTCTCAAGCGAGATTGGTATATACCACCTGCACATCGTCGTCATCTTCGAGTTTGTCTATAAGGATACTCACCTCGTCCATCCGCTCTTCGCTCAACTCCAGCGGCGTATTGGGGATACGCTGCAATTGGGCCTTTTTGATCTCTATACCTCTATCTTCGAGAGCCTTGTTGAGCTCTCCGAAAGATTTGAACTCTCCATATATTCGGACAATCTCCCTATCTTCTCCATTCTCCCGGGGAATTCTGTCCTCTTCTATCTCTTCGAGACCGTAGTCGATGAGTTCAAGTTCGAGCTCTTCGAGGTCGAGGTCGTCTCTCTTGTCGAATTCGAATACGGCCTTTCTGTCGAACATGAAGTCCAAAGAACCGCTTGTAAGGAGCTCTCCGCCGTTTCTGACGAGTGTCGCCTTGACATTGGCTACCGTACGGGTGGGGTTGTCGGTGGCACACTCGATATACATCAGTGTCCCATACGGCCCTTTAGCCTCGTAGGCTATCTCTTTGATATCGGCGGCCTCTTTACCAATAGCCCGTTTTATGGCCGCTTCTATATTGTCCTTGGGCATATTCTGAGCTTTGGCATTCAAAATCGCGGTTCGAAGTTTCGGGTTCATATCTGGGTCTGGACCACCCTCTTTGGCCGCTATGGTTATGATGCGACCAAGTTTGGGAAAGACTCTGGACATCGTTCCCCATCTTTTGAGTTTGGCGGCTTTTCTATATTCGAACGCTCTTCCCATATCACTAATCCTTGATTGAAAATTTTCGCAATTATATCCAAAGTGCGGTGTAGGTGAAATTGTTGCTACCGTCACAAACTTCAAATTCACAGCTATTTGGAAGTATAAAATATTATCGGCACAATCCAAAAAGCCTGATGCATCTCTTGGAGAACTTCGATATAGATCTTATCCTCTTATTCGGATTCCTTGACATTACAGCGAAACAAAAGCCATACCGCTATATAAGGTTTTTTCGGCGACTGAAGTCGCGGAATCGACACTGAAGTCCATACAGCTCAACTATCGCTTTGGAGAGTAGAAGTCCATCTACCATCTGTGTGAGGCTGAAGCTTCCACTTCCTTCGATTTTCGGACTTCATATCGTGATGGCGAAATCAAAATTACACTGCATATAAGGTTTTTACGGCGACTAAAGTCGCCGCCCCGGAAGAGTTGTTTCTATCTTGGGGCCGCGACTTCAGTCGCGGAATCGACATCGAAGTTCATACAGCTCAACTATCGCTTTGGCTTTGAAAAGAAGAAGTCCATCTGCCCACAGTAGTGGAGGAGGCTCTTGCAATGGTAAATCGAAATATTCACTCTTCGATCGGGCTGTAGTTTATACCCCTCTCTTCGAGCGCTTTCGTGAAGCGAAGATAGGCATCTTCTGCAGCCTTTTTATCTTTGGAAGAGACGGATATCACGACTCTGGGGCCGTCGCTATAGAGTTTGGGTAGAGATGAGAGCTCTACATTTTTCGGGAGAGCCTCCATGATATCTATCAACTCACTCTCTCTGCATAGTGCCTGAAGGGTTTTTCTGAATTGCGGTTCGCTTTTTTCGCTGTATATATTATCCATTATCCACTCCACCATAGGGTGGCTCATCTGTGGAAAGCCCGGCATGAAGAAGAAGCGTTCTTTCAGATAGAAAGCCGGCATCCTGTTTACGGGGTTGTGCAGAAGTTTGGCGCCTTTGGGAAGTTGCGCCATCCGGATAGGGTAGGGGTAGGCCTTTTCGCCGAGTCTATCCTCTATGATTCGGGCGGCTTCGTCGTGTAGATAGAGTTTGCCGTCTTCGAGTGCTCTTGCGGCCGATATGCGGGTATGGTCATCCGGTGTGGAGCCTATACCGCCGAAACTGAAGACGACACTGTTGTCGATATTCGCAAGAAAGCTCAAACTCTTCTCTATCAATGCGGGGTCGTCCTCTATCACGAAACTGCCGGAGAGTCTGTATCCTCTCGATAGAAGAAATTCGCTCAGGAAGAGGAAGTGGCTATCCTCCCTTCTGCGGTTGAGTATCTCGGTCCCGATTATCAGAGCGAAGAAGCGCGGATGAGCTACTTTGGCCATAATCACTCTTCTATATAGTTTTTGAGCTTGCGTCCGACTTTGGGATGTTTGAGCTTTTTGATGGCGCTGCTCTCTATCTGCCTGACCCTCTCTCTGGTCACATTGAGCTCTTTGCCTATCTCTTCGAGCGTTCTGTCGCTCTTGTCTTCGAGCAGACCGAAACGCATCTTGATAACGGCCTGCTCTCTCTCGTTGAGCTGACCGAGCACTTCGTCTATCTGTTCGGTCAGGTCGTCGTTCATTACGGACTCGGTGGGGCTGACGGAGCTATTGTCCGGGATGAAGTCGCCGAAACGGCCATCCTCTTCGTCACCCACCGGAGCTTCGAGGCTGACAGGCTCTTTGGTGATTTTGATGACATTTTTCACCTTGTCTTCACTGAGCCCCACCTCTTTGGCGATAGTCTCCGTATCGGGCTCGACACCCGTCTCCTGAAGATATTTTCGCGTGATTTTGTTTATTCTGTTTATCGTCTCTATCATGTGGATGGGGATCCTGATGGTCCTGGCCTGATCGGCTATGGCCCGGCTGATAGCCTGTCTTATCCACCATGTGGCGTATGTGGAGAATTTGTATCCCTTCTGATACTCGAACTTGTCCACAGCCTTCATTAGCCCTATATTGCCCTCCTGTATGAGGTCGAGAAAGGGCAATCCTCTGTTGGTATATCTCTTGGCTATGGATACTACGAGACGCAGGTTGGATTTCGCCATTCTCGTTTTGGCCTTTTCGCTTTTGGCTTTGCCGATGTTTATCTGATTGAGAATCTCCTCCAGCTTTTCGGGAGGCAGATCGAAACTGTTTTTGCTCGCCTCTCTGGTTTCGAAGAGTTTCTTTATCTGTACATATGTGCTGACCATGGTCGTTTCGGGAACGGCGGCAGCGATATCCTCTTTGCTCATATTGATGATATTGTCCAGTATCTTCTTATGGTTGGCTCTGAGCTGGTCGTTGAAGAGCTGCAGTCGATACTCCAGCCTCTTGAGCTCCTTTTCGAAACCGTCGTCGCTTTTGAGAGCAGTCTCCATCGCCTTTACCAGTTCGTTGATCAGTTTGCTGGTGGGTCCGAGATTGAGGAGCGCGTTTTTCAGAGTGTCTTTTCTGAAGGCCACTTTGAGTCTTTCGTGGAAGATACTCTCCTCGTCGGCTCCCTCCTCCTGCATTCTGAACATTTTGTTGCGCTCTTTCATCCAGTCTTTTTTGGCCTTTTCGAGCGCCTTGAAACTCTCTATCACCTGCGTTACCCGTTTGTCGGCCTTGCGGTTTTTGGAGTCGGCTTCGTCCAGCTCGCCATCTTCGTCGTCACTTCCGCTATCCTCGAAGCTTTTGAAGAGCTCCTTGACCCTCCTCTCTCTGTTGAGCAGAGGCTCCTTGTAGTTGAGTATATAGTCTATCAGATAGGGAACCGAGCAGATGGCGTCGATGATGATATCTTCACCCTCCTCGATCTGCTTGCTCAACTCTATCTCTTCCTCTTTGGTCAGCAGCGGAATCTTCCCCATCTCCCTGAGATACATTCTCACCGGTGAATCGGAGCGGCTCCACTCCAGAAGCTCCTTCTCCTTCGTGATATCGAACTCCTCTTCGAGTTCGCTTTCGCTGAGTCTTTTGCGGGTGGCTTCTCTCTTCTGCTCTTCCTGGACGGTCAGATATTTGGCATATTCGGATGCCGATACTACCTCTATATCTTTTTCGTCCGCCATCTTTTTTATCTTTTTGCCCTGTGCCGCAGTGGGTGCCTTGTCGAACTCTTTGGCAAGATTCTCGAAGGTTACCATTCCACCTTTTTTGATCTTGTCCAACTCTTCTTCGATTCTGGTGAAGATATCTTTTTTCTTTGTCTTTGCAGCCATTTCGCGGAGTACTCCTGTGAGGAAATTGAAGATCCGAAATCGGCGAGGGGCTCTCTTCTCCCATCGCTCCTCTCTACTGTATCCATAGCTTCCGTTTTTTGGAAGTTAATATTATACCGAAAAATTTTGAATTTTGCTTTTGCATCCATTTTGGTTATAATCGCGAAAAATTTCGGAGTAGCACTCCGTCTGGACAAAAGGAAAAAGAGTGAGAGGAAAAGTCTGGAAATTTGGTGAGAATATAGATACCGATCTCATTATCGCGGCGAGATATCTCAATACGAGTGAGCCTTCGGAGCTGGCGAAACATGTGATGGAGGATGCCGATCCCGATTTCGTATCGAAAATGGAGAAGGGCGATATCATAGTGGCGGGAGAGAATTTCGGCTGCGGAAGCAGTCGCGAGCATGCGCCCATAGCTCTCAAAGCGGCGGGGGTGAGTGCCGTCATAGCTCCCACCTTCGCGAGAATCTTCTATAGAAACGCTTTCAATATGGGTCTTCCCATATTCGAACTCCCCGAAGCGAACGAGATTCGGGAGGGAGATATCGTGAGAATAGATATGGAGAGCGGCGAGATAGTCGATGAAAGCAGCGGCAAGAGCTACAAATTCGTTCCAATTCCCGAATTCATGCAGGAGCTCGTGGATGCCGGAGGTCTTATAGAGTTCGCCAAAAAAGAGCTTGCCAAGCAAGGAGAATAGATGAGAAGTTATAAAATAGCTGTCATAAAGGGTGACGGTATAGGTCCGGAAATCGTGGATGAAGCCATCAAAGTACTCGACGCCGTGGCTGTTTCTGAAGGGTTCAATCTGAGTTACGAAGAGTTTCTGCTCGGCGGAGCGGCCATAGACGCCACCGGCGTGCCTCTGCCGGAGGAGACGATACAGGGGGTCAAGAAGGTCGATGCGGTTCTTTTCGGAGCTATCGGCGGGCCCAAATGGGACGCTCTCGAGAGAGATCTTCGTCCCGAAACCGGTCTTCTCGGACTCAGGAAGGCGATGGGGACCTTCGCCAATCTCAGACCGGCCACCGTTTACGACGAGCTTGTCAACGCCTCTACACTCAAGGCGAATGTGCTCAAGGGTGTGGATATAATGGTCGTCAGAGAGTTGACGGGAGGTATATATTTCGGTCAGCCCAGAGAGTATGGTGAGGAAAAAGCCTACAACACCATGGTCTATACGAGAGAAGAGGTGACGCGAATAGCGAAGGTGGCCTTCGAAATAGCGATGAAGCGCGACAAACGCATCTGTTCCGTCGACAAGGCAAATGTACTCGAGGTGAGTCAGTTCTGGAGAGATATCGTCGAAGAGGTGGCCAAAGAGTATCCCGAAGTGGAGTTGACCCACATGTATGTGGATAACGCGGCCATGCAGCTTATCAGAGACCCGAGACAGTTCGATGTCGTTTTGACCGGAAACATATTCGGAGATATCCTTTCCGATGCGGCCAGTATGCTCAGCGGTTCGATAGGCCTGCTTCCGAGTGCGAGTACGGGAGAGGGAGTGGGTCTCTTCGAACCTATTCACGGTTCCGCTCCCGACATAGCGGGGCAGGGGATAGCCAATCCGATAGCCACCATAGCGAGTGCCTCCATGCTTCTGAAATATGCACTCGACGAAGAGAGCGCCGCACAGAAGATAGACAATGCGATCAAAAAAGCGCTTGCCGAGGGCTACAGGACGGGAGATATCGGAGCCTTCGATGCCAAAGAGATAGTATCGACTACAGAGATGGGAAGCATCATAGCCGACTACGCCTCCAAATAGCGTATCTACCACTTCGTGACGGAGTATATTTTCCGCCTCTACTCTCCATCTCCGCCGAGCCCGGACCCCATTCGCCAAGTCCGGGCGATTTTGGATATATTTGCAAATATGATACAATCATAAAACAGCTTTTGGCCCTCTTGTTCCGTAGAGCGACACTACGAGAGAGTGGGGCGGACTGTGATATAAAAAAGTCCGAAAAAGGAGAAAGAGTGAAATTCAGATACTTTGCCGCAGCCGCACTGCTCACTTTCGCTCTCGGTGCCGGAGTTATCAGACTGCCTCGCTCTTTTTCCGCCGATTTCATACAGAAAATAAGCAATCCTTCGGGGAAGACGATCTCCTATTCGGGAAAGGTCTTCATGAACTCTCCCGATAGCATGAAGTGGATATATGAAAAGCCCTCCCGCAAGGAGGTGTGCAGCGACGGCAAAAGAGTGACAGTGGTGGATCACGATCTCGAACAGATATCGATATACCGTCTAAAGAGCGGTTTGGATCTAAGCTCTGTCCTCTCGAAGGCGAAACACTACAAAGATAATATATATACCGCGAATTACGGGGGGAAGATATATACGATCGCACTCGACTCCAAGGGAAGAGTGGAACAGATAGCCTATAGAGACGATATGGACAATGTCGTGAATATCCATTTCTACGAAATAAAATATGTGGACAAACCTTTTGAAAGAGACAGACTCGAGTGCCGGCTTCCTCCCGCTTACGACAGGATAGGAGGATGAGGAGTTGAAGATAGCTCTTACCTGGGATACCGACGCCATCGTACTTGGAGCGATAGTCTCTTCGATAATACTCTCCTTCATACTTCTCGTGATAGTTTTCGCGATGAGATACAAGGCTCAGAACGAAAGGGTTCTGGATCTGGAGAAACTTCTCAAAGAGAAAGAGAAGAGGAATCAGCTCCTTAGTGAAAATATGGAGAAGCTCAAAGAGAGAGATCTCTCTATGCGAAAGAGGCTCGAAGAGTGTGCGGGAGTGGAGAAGAGATTCGCAAGGGAGAAGGAGGAGATAGAGCGCAGACTCACAGAGGCTCACACGACGATAGATACGCTCAACGAGAAGATAAAAGAGCTCGAGAGGCTCAAATCGGAACTCGAATTCGCCTATGCAAGCGCCAAGGATGATTTGCAAATGGCTATAGAGGAGGTCGAAAAGGCCCAGAAGAGAAACGAATTTTGGGTGGAACAGCTTTCGGAGTTGCGCACCAAATACGATGCACTTCGTATGAGAGTCAAGAGGCTGGAGAGATAGCGTGCTCCAGCTTGCTCCGCATAGATATTCTTTTTGCAATTATGCAAAATCGCGAATGCGACGGATATACCCGGAATAAGGCTTGGGCACAATCTTGAAGAGTGTAGAAGACGGCAAAAGAGAGCTTTTGAACAAAAGCCGAAATGATTATAAATGAAATTCTTGGAAATAAAGGGGGCTACCGATGCAGTTTCAGCTTGAAGGTATGAAGAACATAGGTGAATCTCTGCGTCGGGAGATGGAGGAGTATGGGCGTATCATATCTTTCGAAAAGAGCGATATGCTTTTCGATTACGACGAGGTGCTCGACTACTTCTATATAATCCTCAGCGGCAAGGTGAAAATCTATCATATGAATCTCAACAACGGCAAAGAGCAGACCCTCTATCTGCTTGGCAGAGGTGATATGTACGATACCGTAACCCTGCTCGACGGCAAACCGCATGAAGTGATGAGTGAAGTCCTCGAAGATGGAGAGGTATTGAGGGTCCCGATAGCGAAAGCGCGAGAGTGGATATACAGATATCCGGTCTTTGGTGAAATAGTCCTGAAATATGTAGCTTCACAGATGAGACAGGTAGAGGAGCTCGCTGCCGATTTGACGCTCTTGGATACCAGAGAGAGGCTGATAAAACTGATAGTGAACAATCTCAAAAAGAGCAAACAAAGAGGTATCGACCTGCTGGCCAATCTCTCCCATGCAGAGATAGCCAAGCTGATAGGTACGGTACGGCATGTGGTGGACAGACATATCAAGCAGCTGAAAAACGACGGTCTCATAGAGAGCGGCCGCAAAAAGATAGCGCTCAAGGATATGGAGAGACTGCAAAGAGAGCTCGACGACTATATAGAGGGGTGATTATATCGACTCCAAATCACTATTGAATAGTCGTCTATCTTGTTCGAAGAACTGCGGTAATAGATTGCAGATATAGATTCAAATTATCCAAAGAGAGTGTTTTGGCGCTATTTTGCAGGAAATGCCGGAGTTTATCAGATTCGCAGTATCGAGGATTTTCGAGAAAAATCAATACTTATACTCTTGAAATATGCCTTGAATGTAGATTCAAACTATTCATCAGATAAAAATAGAGATTGAAGTGGCGGACAGTGAGGGATTCGAACCCTCGGTACCCGTTAAGGTACGCACCCTTAGCAGGGGTGTGGTTTCAGCCAGCTCACCCAACTGTCCTTGCTTTGTGGAGTGGCATTATATATGTATAATCTTGAAACAAAGCTGAAAAAATTGAAAATTTTTATATTTTATCGGGAAAAGCAGGGAGAAGGTCTTGGTAGATATTTCAAAATACTAATCTACTTATCGGCTAAAGAGTGTTAAAATAGCTAAAATTCAACAGAAAGGAGAGAGAAGATGAGGATAAAAAGTGAGGCATTGGCACTTGTATTGGGTGCGGGAGTTTTTTTCGTTAGCGGATGTGCAGATTTGGGTGTTGGAGGTGGGATGTCTCCTGTGGTGACACAAAGTGTCATGACATACGATACGGGTACGGTACAGAGTGTGAAGGCTGTCGTGGTCAAAGACAATGGAGCGGGTACGCTCGTGGGAGCGGCTACTGGTGCAGTACTCGGACATATGATAGGAGGCGGAAGAGGAAAAGACCTCGCCACACTTGGAGGCGGATTGCTCGGCGCCTATGCCGGAAACCAGATAGCTTCCGCAAACGCCCAAGAGTTGACGGTACGACTCGACAATGGCAGAGGAAATGTAGTCGTGGTGGCCAAAGGGCTGAGATTCTCTCCCGGACAGCGTATAAGAATCGTCAAGAATGGAAGTCGGCTTGTAAGCGTCGAGGCTCTGTAGTAGATTCGAATGCCAAACCCGAGTCCATTCTCAAAGCCAAAGAGCCTCGATTCGTAAGCATCGAGGCCCCGTAGTAGATTTGGAGATAGGTATGTAGTGGTGGAGATGGCGTATATGACATCCGTCTCCACAAATAGCTTATAAAAGGAGAAGAGAGATGGCTCATCCGTTGGCGGGTGAAAAGGCTCCGAAAGATATGCTTTGCGATATCCCTGCTCTCGTATCGTCGTATTACGAACTGGAGCCGGATCTTTCCGAAAGCTCCCAGAGAGTCTCGTTCGGGACATCCGGACACAGAGGCAGTTCTCTCGATGGGAGTTTCAACGAGAAACATATACTCGCCATCACCCAGGCCGTATGCGAATATCGCGAGAAGATGGGCTATGCTGGTCCGATATATATAGGTAAGGATACTCACGCACTCTCTACACCGGCTCAGATGAGCGCGGTGGAAGTTTGTGTGGCCAATGGGGTGAGTGTGAGAATATCCGACGACTATATCCCCACACCTCTGGTCTCTTTCGCCATATTGAGACACAACGAAAAAGGGCGGGAGAGGGCCGACGGTATTGTCATCACTCCCTCCCACAACCCTCCCGGGGATGGGGGATTCAAATACAATCCTCCCAACGGAGGACCTGCGGATACCGATGTGACCGACTGGGTGCAGAGACGGGCCAACGATATACTCGAAGCCGATATGAAGGGTCTGCGCAGAGTCTCCTATGCCGAGGCTATCGAGAGTCCGCTGGTGCAGAAGCATGACTTCGTGACTCCATATGTCGAGGCGCTGGACGAGATTCTGGATATGGAGGCTATAGGCCGAAGCGGTCTGAAACTCTGCGCCGATGCGCTGGGGGGTACGGCTATGGCCGTCTATCGACAGATTGATAGCAGATACTCCCTCGATATGGATATACTCAACGACTATGCCGACCCGACCTTTTCGTTCATGACTCTGGACCACGACGGCAAGATACGCATGGACTGCTCGTCGCCCTTCGCCATGGCCTCCCTGGTGGCCTACAAAGATAGATACGATTTGGCGTTTGCCAACGATACCGATGCGGACAGACACGGCATCGTGACACCCGTCGGCGGGCTGATGAACCCCAATCACTATCTGGCGGTCGCTATCTGGTATCTCTTTTCCCACAGAAAAGAGTGGAGTGGCGACCTGAAGATAGGCAAGACGCTGGTATCGAGCTCCATGATAGAGCGTGTGGCCGCGGATATGGGTAGAGATCTCTACGAGGTGCCCGTAGGCTTCAAGTGGTTCGTCGACGGTCTGTACGAAGGGTGGCTCGGTTTCTCAGGAGAAGAGAGTGCCGGTGCATCCTTCCTCAAAAAGGATGGGGGAGTCTGGAGTACCGACAAGGATGGAATAGTCATGACACTGCTGGCGGCGGAGATAAAAGCTGTTACCGGCAGAGACCCAGCCGAGATATATGCCGATTTCGAAGAGAGATTCGGCAAATCCTACTACGGGAGGATAGACGCGGCGGCCGATGCGAAGGAGAAGAGGATACTCAAAGAGCTCGAAGCGCAGGATATAGAGGCCGACGAGCTCGGCGGTGAAAAGATTACGGGAATATTCACCAATGCACCGGGCAACGGAGCACCCATCGGCGGCCTGAAGCTGACGACGAAGAACGGATGGGCGGCCATCAGACCCTCGGGCACCGAAGATATATACAAAATCTATGCGGAGAGTTTCGTTTCTCGGGAGCACCTCGGGCAGGTCCAGAACGATGCCGTGGAGATAGTCAAAAAAATATTCGCCAAAAAAGGATAAATCCAAAATGAAGCTCTTTCCATACGAGATAGATGAAGAGTACAAAAAGAGTGTGGCCTATTTCTCGATGGAGTTTGCCATAGAGCAGTCTCTCAAGACATATGCGGGTGGGCTCGGCTTTCTCGCCGGTTCGCATGTGCGCAGTGTAAACGATGAGAGACAGCATACCATAGGTATAGGTATGCTCTGGAGTTACGGATATTACGACCAGAGCAGGCACGAGGACAATACACTCAAAGTCGATTTCAGGAGAAAGTTCTACTACTTTCTCGAAGAGACCGGCATTACGGTGGAGGTACAGATAAACGGCAAACCCGTCAAGGTGAAAGCCTATCTGCTTCCCGCGAAAGTCTTCGAGAGCGCTCCAGTCATTCTGCTCACTACCGATCTCTTCGAAAACGACCATCTCTCACGCACGATAAGCCACAAACTCTACGACGCCAACGAAGAGACGAGAGTCGCCCAAGAGATAGTTCTGGGTATTGGCGGTGTGAGGGTGCTGGAGAAGATGGGAGTGGATATAGATATCTACCATTTGAATGAAGGGCACGCCCTGCCTCTGGTATTCGAGCTGATGAAGCGCTACGAGGATATAGAGGAGCTGAAAAAGCATATAGTCTTCACGACACATACTCCCGAGATGGCCGGCAACGAGGTGCACAATATATATATGCTGGAGAGGATGGGCTTTTTCAACGGTTTTTCCGCTGGTGAAGTGCAGAAGAGACTCGACTACTACGACGAAAAGTTCTCCCTGACCGTCGGTGCCCTCAAGACGGCCAAAAGAGCCAATGCTGTATCGAAGATACACGAAAAAGTCTCCAACGAGATGTGGAAGGATGTGGAGGGCAGATGTGAGATAATCAGTATCACGAACGCTCAGAATATGAGATACTGGGCAGACAAAGAGCTTTTGAACTGGATGTTCGAACATGAAGACTATCAGCTTGTAGGGCGCAAGAAGCATCTGAAACATAAACTTTTCGAAGAGGTGGCCGACCAGACCGGAAAACTCTTCGATCCCAATGTGCTGACCATCGTCTGGGCGAGACGATTCGCTCAGTACAAGAGACCATGGCTTCTGACCTACGATATGGAGCGCTTCAGAAAACTGATAGCCAATAGCGAATATCCGGTACAGATTATCTGGGCGGGCAAGCCCTATCCTCTGGATTACAAAGTGGTGGAGGCTTTCAACGACTTGGTGAGGATGAGTCGGGAATTCTCCAATGTCGCAGTACTGACCGGATATGAGCTGAGACTCTCCAAGATGCTGAAACAGGGCTCCGACCTCTGGCTCAACACTCCGAGATGGGGAAGAGAGGCGAGCGGCACGAGCGGAATGACAGCCGGTATCAACGCTTCGGTACACTTCTCCATAGATGACGGCTGGCATGCTGAATTCGAAGAGGATGGCATAAACTCCTTCACGATAGAGCACGCCGACCCCTCTTTGCCAAACGATGAGATAGATAGAATAGATTACGAAAATATGATGCAGAAGCTGGAAAAGAGCATACTGCCTCTCTACTACGACAGAGAGGATGAGTGGCTCAAGATAGCGAAAAACGGTATGAACGATATATTGTCCTACTTCTCATCTTCGAGAATGGTAAAAGAGTATTACGAAAAACTCTACAACTATCAATTTCCACAATAGATTGTCTATGTTCATTCTCCGTTATCCTAATGATGCGATGATTGCGTCGAACAAAAACGGAAAGGAAGTGGATATGAAAAAGAGAATTGGAATTTCGATAGCGGTAGCAGGGGTTTTGCTCATAGGCAGCATAAGCGCTCTAAATGCCGAAAATACGACAAAAGAGAGTGTGGCGAAAAAGGAAGCCCAAGTAGTGATCAACTCTTCTGCGCCCAAGTCTGAAACGGCGGCCAAAGCCAAAGTGCAAGAGGCGAACTCCAAGGAGAAGTCCGAAGCCAAGACGAAGGCTGGGAATCTCGAAGCTAATACCAAAGCGGCGAGGGCCGCGAGATTGCAGAGGGTCTTCGCGAGTGAAGCATCCGCGCACAAGGGTATCCAGAAGGCTCCCAAGGAGATAATGGAAGCTATCGATATGAGTATCAAAGCGGCTCAGGCCATAAAAGCTGGTAAAGTTGACGATGCCGCCAAAAATCTGGAGATAGCTTCCAAGGATTTCAAGAAGGTGCTCAAAGCGGACCCCTCCCTCGATTTGGTGCCTCTGGCGATGCAGATAAATATAAAGACATTCGCAGGAGACTCCAAAATCATCGAGGAGGCGATAGAGAGAGCGGGAAAACTGCTCAAAGAGAAGAGAACGCAGGATGCGAGAGATATCGTGCTGCCTCTGCAGGATGAGATGGATTTCATCACACAATATATACCTATGAAAATCTATCCTATAGCCACTAAGAAGGCTCAGGAAGCCCTCAAGGCGGGTAAAAAGGATGAGGCACTCGCGATATTGATACAGGGCTTCGCTACATTCATAACGGTAAAAGAGGTAACTCCCATACCTCTAATGCTCGCTGCCGATATGGTGAACGAGGCTTCCAAAATCGACAAGAACAAGAAGGATGACGCTCTCAAATTACTCGAGATGGCGAAAGAGCAGCTCAAAAGAGCGGAACTTCTCGGCTATACGGGCAAACATTCGCAGGCCTATGCCTCTTTGAAGAAACAGATAGATGCGATAGAGGATGAGATAAAAGGCAAGAATATGGTCGAAAAACTCTACGAGAAACTCAAAGGCAGTTTCGAATCACTCTTCAAGGATGTGAGAGAAGATAGAGTTCAGCAGAAAAACTGACAACTCCCGGCAGCCCCCGACCCGGCGGGCCGCTTCCGCACCTATGACTTCCACCTGCAAAAGCTACCCGATATGGGATTTTAGTCCTTTTCCCATTTGCATTGTACTTCAATGGACGGGTTTTGGGGTGTTTAAAACTTGGGTTGGGTAGAATAGGGCGAAAGGAGGCGGTATGAGTGAGGGAAACGATGGAGCATAAAGAAGGTGGCAGAGGGCTTGAAAATGCCATAGATTCTATCAAAAAATGACGGATGATAGGTTTTATTCTCGTAGTGCTGCTTGGTAGTGCTCTCGGATCGTGGTTTGGAACAGCAATACTCGTTAATTTTGACACGAACATAACAGGCAGTGATGCGATCGCAATAGCAAATACCTATATCATGTGGGTCTCCGTTGTTTTTATTCTGATGACGCTGGCGCTTACAATACTCGGCTTTTGGGCCACGAAGAAATTTTCCGAAGATAGAGCCAAAGAGGTACATCAGACTATCGTCGTCATAGGAAGCGAACTGAGAGAAAACGATGCGACAAGAAAGCTTTTTATTGAAGAGCTTATGAAAAATGAAGATATAATCGATGAAATAAAAATAAAGATAGACAAAATAAAACAAACGGCGATTGAAGATATAAAAGACGAAGCCAAGAAACATGTCATAGGTGGAAAAGAAAGTATTGAAGGAGTCTCTTTATGACCGACATTATCATTAGGAAAAAGACAAGAGCCTACGATCTTCTCGATATGCTTGTGAAAATTGGAAAGCTTCGCTACGAGCCGCCGATAGACATTTACGCGATCGCGAAAGAACTGGGGTGTGACATAAGCTATATATCCGAATCTACAGAGATCGTGGGTGAGATCAAAGTCAGTGCCGGACAGCCTACAATTATCATAAACAAAACGAACAACTACACCGTGACAAGAGAGAGATTCACGATAGCCCACGAAATCGGCCATTTGTGTTTACATATCGCACCGAAAGGAAAACATGCTTACGGCGGATTCGCAGATACCGGTGAAAGTCTAAAACGAAGCGCATTCTGGGATGCGAGAGAATACGAAGCAAATACTTTCGCCGCACAGTTGCTCATGCCAAAAGATTTGATCATCGAATATGGTCAGGAAATCGTTGACGAGTATATCAGAGAGTTTGAGCATAAAATGCCGTTTACCGATCTTGTTCAAGAACTCGCACAGCAGTTTGAAGTTTCACGCCAAGCCATGGAGTATCGCCTGAAAAACCTTGGTGTTGTAAAATGAATATGCCTTCAAACATGAGGGGTATGAAGTTCTTAGAGGAGATGAAAGCCTATATTCCTTATGAAGAATAGAAGAGGGGGTTTATCGTCCCAAAAGAGCAGGAAGAGCGGGGAGACCACCATATCCCTGTGATGTTTTGGTAGGCGCTCTTTTCTTGCAGGCATGGTACGGCTTG
>CAJXJF010000002.1 GCA_913054475.1 uncultured Nitratifractor sp. | reverse complement strand
AGTCGCCGCCCCTGAAGAGTTGTAATCGTCTCGGGGCCGCGACTTTAGTCGCGGATTTAACATCGAAGTCCATATTTGAAATTGAGGATATATTCATCCTCTGGAGTCTTTTTATCTCCCTGCCTGACCTTGGCGCCGTCTGGATTCCTCCCCAGTGCTATGCCGTTTCGCATCAGATATAGTTTTCTCTCCGATTTATCGACGACTACCTTGTCGGCATAACCTTCGACCTTCTGCAAATCCATAAAGGAGGGGGTCATCTGAAAGATTCGAGCGTTATAGCCACGAATAGTACGAAGGGTAGAAGATATCCGTTCATACGACAGACTTCACACTATGATATGCCCTACGAATTTGGACATATTGTTCAATATCTCTCCACCCATCCTGAAACCGAGTCCGCACGATTCATAGGCGTAGAAGAGTCCGGCCTGATAGCGCCTCCCCTCCGAATCGGAAGGAAGTTCGTAATATCTCTGATAGATAGAGGGGAAGGCTCCGTATTCACCCGGCATATCCACTACCACGCTTCCATCGCCCTCCAATATGGCGACGCTTCCCCCCTCTCTTCCGAAAAAGGGTTTCTTCACCTGCAATCCTCCATCGAGCGCTTCGAAAGAGCTCTCCAGCAAAAGCGGATGCCCAGGATAGAGATCCCACAATATTTTGAGTATCGCTTTGCTCTGGAATATGAGAGTGTAGGCGGGATTAAAGATTATCGCCTTTTGATTTTTCACTATCGAGCCAAGCAGCATAGCGAGATCCGGCTCTTCGAGAGCGATATCTTCCCACGGTATGAGTTTGAACCAGAGTTCGTAATTGACCCCTTCGTAAAAGATACCCTCCGTAGAAGAGAACTCTATCTCATCGATATACGCGAACTCCGTATCGAAACCGGCCTCATCCGCGATAAACTGCAGGAGTTTTACCGTATTCTCCTCTTCGGCATTTCCTCTTACGGAAGTGAAGAGAAATTTCCACCCCTCATACTTCTCATGAAAGCTCTCGACACTCTCTTCGAGCGTGACGATTCGTTTGAAATTCTCCAATATCTTCTCGTACACCACATTGAACTGCCTCATCTCGTCGAGTCCGTTCCTCTTGAGCATCGCCCACTGGACTATTGCTGTTTCGAAAAGTGCTGTCGGTGTATCTGCATTGAACTCCAGAAGTTTGATATCCCTGCCGTCTATACCTCCGGCGAGGTCGAATCTGCCGTAGAGATGCCAGTGGATATCGTTCTCCCAACTCCTCTTGACGATATCGGCCAGATTGAACGGTATTCCTATCTCATGCAGCAGATTTTTCTCTATCACATACTCCCCGGCCTCTACGAACATATCGTATAGTTCGTTGCCGGCTTCGTAGTACGCCTCCGCCTCTCTTTCGCTTATCTCCACGACTCTATCCGCGAGATAGGGACTCTCATCCTCGTCCGTATGCCATAAGAAACCCAACTCCTCCAGATATGAATTATCCAGAGCCTGCAACTCTCTGACTCTAAGCATCTCTATCCACCGTACGAGCCTCTATACCTACCAAAAGAAGATTTCGACGAAGAGCCGAAAAAGCCGCTCCTTCTCGAAGCCGAAGAGCTCCTGGAAGCGGAAGATGATTTTTTGCCGAAGCTATTGAGACTTCTACTATAGGTCGAAGGCGACTTGTAACCAGCTCTTCTATTGTGCTGATAATTGGGATTGTTGAACAGCTTGCTGCCTATCCACGACCCTATGATGGCACCTGCCGCGCTGGCGAGGATGGCTTCTCCCAGTCCCATGCCACCGCTTTGCTGAGCCACTTGCGCACCATTTTCTTTAGTGAGGTTGGATCTACCTTCATCGATTTTGGCAGCCTCCTGCTTTATCAGTTCGTCCATCTCCTCTCTACTGAGTACCTTTTCCGTGCCATCGAGTTTTTTGAGTATGATTCTCGTCTCTTTGGCGGGAAACTCTTCGACTATCTTGTACTTACCTGGAGCGCTCTCCTCTATGACTACGAATGCCGCTCTCTTTTCGCTTTCAGCGTTTCCTACACCCTTTTCACTCTTATGCTCACAGGCTGTCAAGCCCCCGGCGAGCAGTACTCCTATGCCTATACCAGCCCCTATGGAACTCAGTTTTTTTATATATGTCACGATATTCACTCCATATTTTTATCTATCAGCGTTTTTTGAAAAAAGATAATATTGGAAAAAAGAAGAATATTTCTCTATCGGTACAAGAAGGGGGGGTCCCTTCTCGGGTAATCAATCCATCTGCTTGCGCAGGAAGGTGGGCACATCCAAGATGTCCTCTTCATCACCGTCATAACCGCCCACCACTCTTCTACCCATTCCACCGAATTTGGGCTGGTATGGTTGATTGGGATCGAAGGCCTGTGTCTTTTTCGGCTCGTTGACAAGCGTATTCTTAGCTGCAAGGACTTCGGAGGCGACTGCTGCTTTTTCGCAAGCCGGTGCCGAAGAGCTGGAAGCCGGAATAGAATCGGGGTCTTCAAAACCTGTAGCCACGATAGTTATTCTCACTTCGTCTATCTCGAGATCAGCTGTGGTAGTGGTACCGAAAATTACATTCGCATCCTCGTCGGCATGTTCTTCTATAATCGCCATAGCTTCCGAAATCTGCAAGAGCGGATAGTCTGGATGGATATGGAAGTGTACGAGCACACCCTTCGCGCCGTTGATGGAGATATTGTCCAGAAGTGGAGAGTCTATGGCGGCCTTCGCGGCATCGTATGCCGCATTCGAACCTGTGGAGCTTCCAGAACCCATAAGAGCAAGACCCCTATGACTCATGACTGTCTTGACATCGGCGAAGTCGAGGTTGATATCGTTGGGGCCATGAGAGATTATCACATTCGAGATTCCCGTAACCGCCTGGCAGAGTACATCATCGACCAGCCTGAAGCTCTCTTTGAGACCGAGATTCTTTTCGACAATGGAGAGGAGTTTTTCATTGGGAACGACTATTATGGAATCACTCTCTTTTTTGAGCTCTTCCAGCCCTTCCTTGGCGAGTCTCGAGCGTTTACGACCTTCGAATTTAAAGGGATTGGTCACTACCGATACAGTCAGAGCGCCCACCTCTTTGGCCGCCTGTGCTATCACCGGTGCGGCACCCGTACCGGTACCGCCTCCCAAACCTGCGGAGATAAATACGATATCGGCACCGGCAAGCGTATCTTTGAGCTCGCTATAGTTCTCCATAGCCGCTTCTCTTCCAACCTCCGGCTTCATTCCCGCTCCAAGCCCTCTGGTGATATTGACTCCAAGCTGAATCTTCACCGGCGCCTGAGAAGTCGCCAATGCCTGAGCATCGGTATTGGCGGCAATGAGGTCTATGCCACTAACTCCCTCACCGATCATATGGTTGATCATATTTCCACCGCCTCCACCGACTCCGATGGCCTTGATTTTCGCTCCTTCGCTTATACAATCTTCTCTTTCTATTTCGAATTCAAAATTATCCATCATATTCCCCTCTTCTTAGAATAGTTGTTTTGCCCAATTCACTATTTTACCAAACAGATTTCCATTACCCCGATCCGGTACCGGAAGATCCGTAAACTGAATACCCTCTTTGCCAGCTTTTCTCGGCACTGTTTCGGATGAAGCCGAAATTTCGTTTTTGATTACGGCTCTCTCTCTCGTATTGTTGTGTCTATTTTCCGGCACACTGTGTTGTCTGCCCAGCTCTATATCTCTTATGCCTTCTTCACTTATACCCTCTTTATGGTGAAGAAGCTCTTTACTGTTATCTATTTCGTATTGCGTATGTTTACCAGCTTGATATAGCAAAAGCCCGATTACCGTGGAATAGGAGGGGTCCTTGAGCTCCTCGAAAAGACCTCCAAGGCCGTGAGGCATCGCTATGCGCACCGGCATACCGTGGAATACGGCCTGTGCCAACTCCCTTATTCCTCTGAGTTTGGTCATACCTCCAGTCAGAATCACACCGGCACCTATCTGCTCTCTGAGAGCACTCTTATCCAGAGACTTGGAAAGAATCATCAAAGCCTCCTCCACACGCGCAAGTATGACGCTGTGGACTATTTCGAGAGAAATCAGATTTTTACTCTTCTCGTCTCCTATAACGGGGAGCTCTATCGTATCGCTCGAAACCTCCAGCAGATTGCCGTACCTCGTCTTGACATCCTCGGCTATATGCAGAGGAGTGTGCAGTGCCATGGAGAGGTCGTTGGTGATATGGTTGGAGCCAACTCCGAGAAAATCGTTGTAGCGTATGGAGTTACCCACATGTACGATCATACTGCTGGTCTGTCCTCCCATATCTATGACAGCCACTCCAAGCTCCTTCTCGTCCTCTCCCATCGTGGCTATCGCGGAAGCGTAGCTGTTGAGAACGATACCCTCTATTTCGAGCCCTGCCGAACGAACGGCCTTCTTCAGATTGCTCAGACTCGATTTCTGCGTAATGACGATATTGGTATCGACCTCCATGCGGGTGGCGTTCATTCCGTACGGATCTTCTATGAAATCCTGGTCATCTACCTTGAAATTGTACGGAAGCACATGAATCACTTCGTACTCATTGGGAATATTGGCATTGTAAAGAGCGGTATCCATCACCCTCTTTATCTCTTTTATGGAAATATCCTTATGCGGGATATTCACGATTCCCGATGAACTTTGACTCTTGGCGTATGCATTGGAGATAGATACTGTAGCCAGCGATATGTTGTTGCCGGCTATCCTTCTTGCGTCGTTGAGCGCTTTTTTGATCGACTTCGCCGCAAGCTCTATATTGGTGATTACCCCCTTTTTCACACCATTCGATTTAGCGGAACCATGTCCGGTAATTTTGATGGCACCGAATTCATCGATCTCGGCTATTACGGCCGCCACTTTCGTAGACCCGATATCGATAGCCAAAATAGTCTTAGACAACTCAAATCCCTTTTACAAACTTTTTGACCGTATATTTGGAGGAGAGCTCTTCTATGAGTCTCTCCTCAAATTCGCCCTTCTTGATTCGACCGGCACTCTTCTTTACCAGCATAGACAAATTCTCGTCTCTCTCGCCAATCTTCTGATCGACGATTCTGTAAACAATGCGTTTATCGGATAGCGTTATCATACCTTTTTGTTTATTAGATGTAAATAATTTTTGGAGAAATTGTAAAGTTTCTTTCTCGGAAAGCGGGGGAAGCACCTGTGGATTTCGAAGCGATACGAAATCGCTCTCTTTGTCAAACCTCCCGTCACTCTCGAGATACTCTCTCGCCTTTTCATCGAGCCTTTTTCGAACGACAATCTCTCCAAGATCTTTTTCGACCCTCTCTTTGGCCTCGTTGAAATCCATTATCTTCGGCTCCACCACCTCTTCAAGGCGCAGGGTGACATATCTATCGTCGATGGCTTTGGGTTTGACGATACTCCCGATTTCGGCATTGCGAATCTCGTTCCACAAAGCACGGCTCAAGGTCGCGTCATTTTCCGGTAGCAGCACGACTCTATCCGCACTCCTCTTCCCTTTCTTGAAGGCTATATAGTCCAATAGTGCTCTTTTTTTACCCTTTTTGATTCTGTAATCCTTTTCGACAAGGCTCTTGGCACTGGCAAAATCCATCACCTTGCCATCGGCATCGGTATAGTTGTAACTGTTTTTGTCATAGAACTTCTTCAACTCTTCAACGCTGACATTCATATCATCAAGATGGGTTTCGACAAGCGAGAGCCGATACTTTTTGGCGCTCATATACTCACTCTTGTGCTTTTTCCAATAGCTTTCGAGTTCACCGTCGGAGAGATTTCCGTCGATATTGGAGGCATCGAGGACGGTATATTGCAATTTGTCACTCACACTCAGAGCCATAGAGAGTATCTTGGCTTCGTACTTGACGGCATCCGCACTAAGCAGCTTCATCAGTTTGGATATTCTTATGTCGTCTCGCAAGATGGCTTCGAAATTTTTCGCCTTCATAGCATTGTTCTGTAAATAGGCATCATAGATTTCTCTACTGAAGACTCCACCGTTTTGAAAAGTCGGAAGCGAAGCTATATAATCGGCAAGCTCGCGCTCGGAGACGACTATGCCGTATTCATTCGCGAGATTGAGCAGATAAGCCTGCATCACCAGAGTGTCGAAAACCTTTTTGACAAGCCCTATCTCCTTGGCCTTGGCCTCATCGAACTGCCCTTTGAAAAGGTCGTTGTACTCTCTATAGAGATTTCTGTAAGTAAAATCGAATTTGCTCTGTGATATCTCTACATCTCCGACTTGCGCTATCGATTCCGCCTTCTTGCCGTACTTATAGCTCCCCCACCCTACGAAGCCGGCACCTATAAACGCTATCGTAGCTATCCAAATCGTGACTACGAGATATTTGTTGTGCTTCTGCATCCATGCAATCATGACCATTCTGCCTTGTATGATAAAATTTGCAATATTTTAGTCAAGTTGTCATTAAAGCCGTATTATTTCCACAAAGAGTATAAAATCGAAAATCGAAAGGTTCGCAAAATGAAAAAAAACAGGAGAAAGAGAGATTCCAACGAAACGATAGCGCAAAGAGATCTCAGTGTGATATGGCATCCCTGCACACAGATGAAAGATCATGAAAAACTTCCCATGATAGCGATAAAAAAGGCTAGGGGTCCATATCTCTACGACTTCGACGGAAACAGATATATAGATGCCATAAGCAGCTGGTGGGTCAATCTCTTCGGACATGCCAACGAAAAGATAAACAAAGCGGTCAAATCGCAACTCGATCGGCTCGAACATGTACTGCTCGCCGGTTTCACACATGAGCCTGCGCTCAGACTTGCCGAAAAACTGGTGGAGCTCACTCCCAAGGGGCTGGAGAGGGTATTCTTCGCGGACAATGGCTCGAGTGCCGTGGAGGTGGCACTGAAGATGAGCTATCACTACCACAGGAATCTAGGCAAGGAGAGGGAGCTCTTCCTATCTCTGAGCAACAGCTACCACGGAGAGACGATAGGAGCCCTGAGTGTAGGCGATGTCGGACTCTACAAGGAGACCTACGAGCCCCTGCTCATAAAGAATATTCAGACTCCCGTACCCGAAGACGAGAGTCAAGAAGCTACGAAAAAGGCCCTCTACGCTCTGGAGAAGATACTCGCAAGAGACGGCAAAAGGATTTCCGCCATGATTGTCGAGCCTCTCGTACAGGGGGCCGGAGGAATGCATATCTACTCTGCCGACTATCTGAAGGAGGCCAGAAAGATGACCGAGAGTTACGGCATACATCTCATAGCCGACGAGATAATGACGGGGTTCGGCAGGACAGGCACTATGTTCGCCTGCGAACAGGCGGATATAGTACCGGACTTCATGACACTCTCCAAAGGACTTACGGGTGGATATATGCCTCTTTCCACCGTAATGATGACGGAGGATATCTACTCGGCCTTCTACTGCGACTATTCGCAGAGAGGGAAAAGCTTCCTTCATTCACACAGCTATACCGGAAATCCTCTTGCATGTTCGGCCGCACTCGCGACACTCGAAATTTTCGAAAAGGAGAATATTCTCGAAAAAAACAGAAAAAAGAGCGCCTATATCTACGAAAAACTGAAAAAGTTCAGGAAGCTGGAAAATGTAGAAAAGATAAGAAACATAGGGATGATAGCCGCCGTCGAACTCTCCGGATACTCCGCCGACAAAAGGGTCGGTCTGGAGGTTTACAAATACGCTTTACGAAAAGGGGTGCTTCTAAGGCCTCTTGGAAATGTAATCTATTTCATGCCGCCTTACATTATAAAGAGAAAAGAGATAGACAAAATGATGGATACCGCTTACAGAGCGATTGAGAGGCTGACGAAAAAGTAGTCGCGCACTACTCGAGCTCTCTCTCCCTGTTGGCCAGATAGCGCGCGATACCTTCGGCTATGCCACGGGCCATCAGATCCTGATAGACTGGGTCGAAGAGTCTCTTCCTCTCCATAGGATTGGTTATATATCCAGTCTCTATCAAAATCGCCGGCATCTCGGCACCCACGAGGACCCAGAAGGGAGCGGGGCGTATTCCTCCATCCTTTACATTTGCATATCTGCTTCTAAGATATGAAAGCATCTGTTTTTGTACATCGATTGCCAGTTTGTTGGATAGAACTATTTTGGGCCCCGTATATATCGCGTTGAGAATGACATTTTTGCTCAATCTGTCTTTTTTGTTCAAAACCACGCTGTTTTCTCTCGCCGCCACTCTCTTGGCTCTTTCGTTTCTGGTAACCTGCAGAAAATATGTCTCCACACCATGGCTGATATTCCATTTCCTCTTCGGTACGGCATTGGCGTGGATGGATACGAATATGTCTCCATGTTTTTTATTGGCGAATCTGGTGCGTTGCGGCAACTCCACGAATCTATCGGAACTTCTCGTCATCAGAACATCGAAGCCGAGATTTTTCAGATGTCTTCTCAGGCGCAGAGCTATCTGGAGTACCGCATTTTTCTCCATGGCTCTTTTGTCGGTTCCTCCAAGAGCACCGCTGTCATGACCGCCGTGACCGGGATCGACAACTATTCTATAGTGCCCTTTCGGACGAATCGTCCCGGAATTTTTCATCAAATAGCTACCAGGCACCCTTTCGGTTCCGAAGAGTTCTTCACCGCTATAGAGCACCTCGTCCCTCGATTCTCGCGGAGCTTTCGAAACATTCTTTTCGGACAAAGAGGAGAAGAGTTTTTTGATGGAGCGCGTATCTTCGGTACTTCCCGGCGGCAAACTAATGAGATATCTATTCGAATCGCTTTTGTAGCTCTGCATGTTGTAAGCTTTTCGACTCTCGAGCACCACTCTGGCAACTTTTTTTCTATACTGCGACGAGCGAATGGCTATAAGCTCTCCGCCATACTCCGGTTTGGAAAGCGGATCTTTCAAAGCCAAAACGGTATCTGAAAAATCGAAAACATAACGGATACTTCTACGGCCGCCCAGCTTGAAGGCGTGGATCTTGCTCTCATCTAAAGCTTTGGCAAACTTTATCGTCAATTTGCCATTTGCAATCTCCATCTTCTCTATCTGGTTTAGATTGGATGCCGACAATAGCAGCGAGTGCAACACGATAAGAAAAAGTACTTGTTTCAATCTCGAATACAAAACGCCCTTACTCTCCATAGATCAATTTATCCATCAGCTCTTTGACGCTGATGATTTCGTTCAGTCTGTAGCCGTTGGCACCGGTGAAGAAGAGTCCCGTATCCTCTTTCCCCTCGAAGGCATCACTGAGACGGTCGGCTATGCAGTAACCCACCACTTTGGCCTCCTCTCCTCTGTGACAGGGGGCTACGCAGTTGGATATACAGGCTATTTTGGGAGCTTTGCCCTCCTCTATCAATCTATGCAGCTCGCTCTTGACCCCTCTGGCAGGATAGCCGACAGGCGACTTGAAGAGTCTGATATCCTCCTCTGTCGCATCGAGAATCTTCTTTTTGAAGATATCGCTGGCGTCACACTCATGGGTACCTATGAATCTCGTACCCAGCTGTACACCCGAAGCCCCGAGCTCCATCATCCTGACGATATCGTCTCTATCCCAGATACCGCCGGCAGCTATTACGGGAATATCTCCCCACTTTTTCGCCTCTTCTACCACAGGAGGCAAAATAGCTTCGAGCTGATTCTCGGCCTTGAAACACTCTTCGTATTTGAATCCCTGATGACCGCCGCTCAGCGGTCCTTCGACAACCACCGCATCGGGCAGTCTGCCGTGAGCCTTCTCCCATCTGCGACAGAGTATTCTAAGAGCCTTTGCGGTAGATACGATGGGCACGAGTGCCACATCGGGAAAGTCCCTAGCCGCTTCCGGCATACTCAGAGGCAGACCAGCACCCGTGATTATGATATCCGCTCCCGCTTCGCAACTGTCTCTCACCACTCTGTCGTAGTCGTTTATCGCATAGAGGACATTCACGGCCAGAGGTCTATCGCCACATATCTTCCTGGCATTTTTCATTATTTCGAAAAGTGCTTTCGTCGAATAGAAATTTATCGCTTCGTATGGACGGCCGTCTCCCATCACCTTATCGGCAAACGCTCTGTCGTGATAGACTCCCGTACCTACCGAGCTGACCACTCCAAGGCCGCCTTCGGCACTGACTGTGCCCGCAAGCCTGTCCCACGATATTCCAAGTCCCATTCCACCCTGTACTATGGGCTTCTCTATCAGATGTTTGCCGATTTTCAATGATTTGAATTCCATACTACTCTACCTTCGCTTTTACGAATTTTCTCTTTCCTACCTGAAGTATATACTCACCACTCCCGAGCTTGAGCTGTTCATCCGTAATCTTCTCTCCCCCTACTCTCACTGCGCCCTGTTTTATATCTCTTCTGGCCTGGGATGTAGAGGGCTCTATTCCACCCTCGACGAGAGCCTTGCATATCCATATTCCGCTCTCGAGAGATACTTCCGGTATATCCTGCGGTATCTCCTTCGCCTTGAAGAGAGAGTCGAACGCCGCTTTCGCCTCCCTGGCCGCCTCTTCATCGTGGAAACGGGCCGTAATCTCCAATGCGAGCGTCTCCTTCGCACTTTTGGGGTGCAGTCGGCCGGCGGCCACTGCACTCTTCATCTCCTCTATCTCTTCGAGCTCTCTATCGCTGAGAAGTTCGTAGTATCTCCACATCAGCTCATCGGAGATAGACAATATTTTGGCATAAATTTCCTTTGCCGGTTCGGTTATACCTATATAGTTGCCCAGAGATTTGCTCATCTTCTGTACACCGTCGAGCCCTTCGAGTATCGGCATCATAAGTACCGACTGCTCTTTGCCTACACCGTATGCTCTTTGCAGATGTCTGCCCATGAGGAGGTTGAATTTCTGATCCGTTCCGCCCAGCTCTATATCCGATTTCAGAGCTACACTGTCGTAACCCTGCAAAAGAGGATAGATGAATTCCGATATCGAGATACTCTGTCCCGCCTTGTAGCGTTTCTCGAAATCGTCTCTTTCGAGCATTCTGGCGACATTGAACTGTGTAGTCAGCTCTACGAGCCCATCCGCACCCAGTTCATCGAGCCAGCCCGAGTTGAATACCAGCTCCGTCTTTTGCGGGTCGAGAATCTTGAAAGCCTGTTCCTTGTAGGTTTCGGCATTCTTGGCCACACTCTCTCTATCGAGAACTTTTCTCGTTTCGCTCTTGCCGGTAGGATCGCCTATCATCGCCGTGAAATCGCCTATAAGAAGCTGTACAATCGCCCCATGTTTCTGAAAGACGGAGAGTTTCTGCAATATTACGGTATGTCCCAGATGCAGATCCGGTGCCGTCGGGTCGAGTCCGAGCTTTACATAATATCTCTCACCCTTCTCGTAATACGAGCGTATCAGACTCTCTATCCTCTCTCTATCGATAATTTCGGCGGCTCCACGCTCTATCTCGGCAAGTGCTTTTTCTACCATTGTCTATCCTCCGTTATTCTATCTTAAGCGACTATTTCGAATTGTACGCATCATCCAGAGCGACTATCTCTATCAGTTTGAAGCCCCCGGAAATCTCCGCGGCAATCTCTTTTTTGGCAAGATGTTCGGACTCCACCTCTATTTTGCAATACTCCGCACTCTCGGCACTATTTATCCCCATCTCTATACCGAGTACATTTATATCGAGTTTCGATATTTTCGATAGAAGTTTAGCCAATACTCCCTTTTGATTCTGTAATGCCACTATCAGACGGTATCTGCCGATTTTGTTTTTCCGCCACTGCACGAAGAGCATCGGCTCGCCTTCTTTCATCATCTGATAGGCTTTGCGACAGAGTTTATGGTGTATAATCGCTCTGTTTCGTCTATAGAAAGCTACGATATCGTCACCCGCTTTGGGATGGCAGCAGAAGTCGAACTCCACCTTCTCTATCGCTTTGTTACTGAAGAAGATAAAGTGCTCGAGCTCTTTGACATAGGGTTTGCGATAGCCTCTCTTGAGCAACTCCCAGATTCGCACCTCTTTGATATGTGCCAACTTGGCTATCTTGCCTATCTTTTCGCTCAGAGCGTCCATCCGCTCCGAAATCCTATAGACACTCTTTTTGAAACCACCCTCTTCGGCCAGCCTCTCTATCTCCTCTCTGTCTCTGTCGAATATCGTCGAAAGGATATTGTATGCGGTGAGCTCGTTGACCTCTCTTATTCTCTGCCTGCATCGTATCTTTATCCCCTCCTTGGCTTTGGAGGTCTTTACCGTATCTATCCACGAGCAGTGCAACACCGGCTCGTCCGCAGTCACTATTCGCACGATATCGCCATTTTTGAGAATGGTGAGCAAAGAAGCCTTCTCTTTGTTGATGACGGCACTGGTAGCATTGTCGCCTATCTCGGAGTGTATCATATAGGCAAAGTCGAGTGCCACCGAGCCCTTGGGTAGAGTGAAGTAGTCCCCTCTTGGCGAAAAGACGACGATATCCTCGCTGTAGAGATCGTTTTTGGCCATCTC
This sequence comes from uncultured Nitratifractor sp., assembly GCA_913054475.1. Classification (GTDB taxonomy): domain Bacteria; phylum Campylobacterota; class Campylobacteria; order Campylobacterales; family Sulfurovaceae; genus Nitratifractor. The sequence goes on along the minus strand of CAJXJF010000002.1, from coordinate 50,045 downwards.
GTAGAACTCCTCTATGGAGTCGTCCTGATAAGGCAGACTCTTGAGCCAGTCGAGATTGAAACTCTTCAAACCGCCCTCCTTGTATTTCCAGTGGGCGGCGATGCCATATTCGGCAATTTTGTGCATCTGCCTCGTTCTTATCTGGGCCTCCACGATACTCTCGTCGTCGAAAAGCGTCGTATGGATGGTCTGATAGCCATTGTCTTTGGGTATGGCCACATAGTCTTTGAAGCGGGATATGAGAGGTGTGAAATCCAGATGCAAGGCACCGAGCACCTCGTAGCACTCGATGGGCTCTCTGACTACTATCCTTACGGCGAGCAGGTCGAGCACCTCCTCTATACTTATACCTTTACGGTGCATTTTGAGATATATGGAGTAGTAGTGTTTCATCCTCCCTATCACTTCGAAATCGTCTCTATGAAAGCCTCTTTTATTCAGCGACTCCTTCACCTTGCCTATGAAGCTGTTGAGTCTGATATGCAGACTCTGGTCGTTGGATTTGATATAGTTGTCTATCTTCTCGAAATCTTCGGGATATATATGCATAAAACTCAGGTCTTCGAGCAGATTCTTGATGCGCGAGATACCGAGTCTGTGCGCGATGGGGGCATAGACGACTAGGGTCTCTTCCGAAATTCTCAGCCTCTTCTTCCTAGGAAGCGCATCGAGAGTCAGCATATTGTGCAGACGATCGCAGAGCTTTATCACCAATACCCTCACATCCTCTATCGAAGCTATGAGCATCTTGCGGAAGGTCAGAGCCGATGTTATCAGTCTCTCATCCGAAGAGGAGGGGGCGAGCTCCATCTCCCTTATCTCCACGATTTTGGTCAGCCCTTCGACTATATGATATACATCGTAGCCGAATCTCTTTCGGATATCTTCGGAGCTATATTCGGTATCTTCCACGACATCGTGCAGCAGAGCGCTTATGACCATCACCTTGTCACCGCTTATCGAAGCGGTTATCGCCGCCACGAGTATCGGATGTATCACATAGGCTTCACCGCTCTTTCTAAACTGTCCCTCGTGCGCCTCTATGGCGAAGTGTAGAGCCTCCTCTATCTCTTCGTCGATTTCAATCTGCCGCCCGAGTATCTCTACGGCATCTTCGACACTTTTGAGCCGTTTTATCAGTTCCAGAAAATCGTTCAAAAATCAGCTTCCCATTTCCACTTTCAGTTTGCCTTCCGCTATTTCGTATATAGCGATATCGGTGGCTTTGTGCTTTTTGATATCCATATCCACCAGCGCTTTCGCCCCGGCGTTGAGCTCTTCGGCTCTCTTGCCCACTACTTTGGAGAGTAGATATCTATCGTTGTTGAGTCTATCCAGTGCTTTTGCCGTAACCTGCTCCAATCTCATAATCGATCCTTTCTGACAATTTTATATTTTTCGTAAATCCAATACCGTCGCTACTTCACCACGGAGCAGAGCTCCATATCGCCCTTGATAATATTCAGGAGATTTCCCTTTGCGAACATATTGCATACGACTATGGGAAGTCTGTTCTCCTTGGCTAGGGCGATAGCGGTATCGTCCATCACTCTGATATGGTCGCTCAGGGCTCTGTCGTAACTTATTTCGGGGAGTTTCTTCGCATCCTCGTATCTCATCGGGTCCTTGTCATAGACTCCATCGACCTTGGTGGCCTTTATCAACATATCGGCCTCTATCTCGCTCGCTCTCAGAGTGGCCGCGGTATCTGTCGTGAAGTAGGGATTGCCCGTACCTCCGGCGAAGACCACCACTCTGCCCTTCTCCAGATGTCTCCTGGCACGCCTTACGATAAAGGACTCTCCTATTTCGTGCATCTCTATCGCGGTCTGAAGTCTCGCCTCGAGCCCGATACTCTCCAGAGCCTCCTGTATGGCGACTCCGTTTATGACGGTAGCGAGCATCCCCATATAATCACCGCTCGTTCTTTTGATGATACCGTCTTTCGCGGCGGTGACTCCCCTTATGATATTTCCGCCACCCACGACTATGGCCACCTCTATATCGCTGTTTACGAGACTCTCTATCTCACCGGCTATATACTCGAGTATGCGGGTATCTATCCCGTAGCCATCCTCTCCCGCAAGTGCTTCTCCAGAAAATTTCACCAAAACACGAGTTCTGCTCTTCATCTTCGTCACTCCAATATTTTATCGCGATTATATCCAAAGCTCCATAATCCCAAGATAAGAGCGGCAAATCCGGACAAAAAGCCGATTCTCCCTAGACTCCGAAGCACTATCTCGCAACGATAACAATTTTATCAAAGGAGAAAATTTCACATTTTACGAAGATATCCCTGCCTTTCGGTTATAATTCATCAAAAACAACGGAGTGTAAAAATGAGTTTTTCTACGGCAGATCTTTGCGACTGTAAAGGGGGTGAGATACAGGTAGCCGATCCTATATTCAGACAGTATGGAGGTGCCAAACACTGCTTCGGAAGAATCAGGACGATAGAGCTCGACGAAGACAACAGCGAACTCGTCAAAATGCTTAGAGACGAAGAGGGGTGCGGGGATATAGTCGTAGTCGATGTAAAGGGTGCAAAATGCGCAGTTGTGGGAGATACCCTGATGGGATATGCCCACAAAAACGGTTGGAGTGCCATCGTGATAAACGGCTATGTCAGAGATACGAAAATAACTTCGAATATCCCTGTCGGATTGTGGGCACTGGGCACCTATCCTCTGAAAAGCTCCAAAAAAGCTCCCGCGAAAAGAGATGTGGATCTCACTTTCGCCTCCGTGACTTTTCGTCCGGGGGAGTACCTGTATGCCGACTGTGACGGAATCGTGGTAACGAAAGACAATACTGTAGAACTACGGTAAAATTCTGAAAATAGCAAATGAAGGAGAGTCGATGAGGGCTAAGAAGTACTACAATCCCAAAGGGGAAAATATACTCGATGAAAAAATTTTTGGCGGTTCACCGACGGGGTTTGTCGATTTCAACCGTTCGAGATATAGATGGGATAGCAATATATATGACCTGATGAATGCCAACACATGGTTTCCTTCGGAGGTGAATACCGTCAACGAAAAGAAGAATTTCGAACTACTGACGGAGAACGAGCAGGCGATATACAAGCTCACATTCGCACAGTTGAGTTTCAACGACAGCGCACAGGAGGAGTATCTGAGCGACTTCAGGCGTCTGGCGAACAACAGGCTGGTAAAGGCTGTACTCAGCCTTCAGATTATGCAGGAGGTCAACCATTCCAAAAGTTACGCCGTACTCCTCGATGCCGCGGGAAACTCCGGAGAGGTTTTCGATCTCTATAAATATGACGCAGCACTCAATAGAAAAAATCAGCGTATCGCAGAGCAGTTCGCCAGATATATAGAGGGAGGCTCGGCGGAGAAGATGCTTCTAAGCGCAATGGCCAGTGTGAATCTCGAGGGTATATATTTCCTACTCGGTTTCGCATATATCTATGTACTCGGCGACAAGGTTCCCGGAGCGAGAGATATGATCAAATTCATCGCAAGAGACGAGCTAAATACCCATCTGCCTCTTTTTGCCAATATCTTCAAAACCATACACAAAGAGAACAAAATATCGACCTCTACGATAGACGATATATACGGCATGATAAAAGAGGCTGTCGATATCGAGCTCGAATATGGTAGATATCTGCTGGAAAATTATCCAATAATGGGATTGACAGAAGATCTGATAGAGAAAACTGTTTACAACTATGCCAACGACAGACTCGAAAAAATAGGTTTGGAGCCGATTTTCGAACAATCTTCCCAGACATATCTGCAGAAGCTGGTACAAAAACATCTAAATATGAACGATGTAAGAAGCAACTTTTTCGAAAGCAATGTGAGCAACTATGCCAAATCCAGTATAGATCTGGATGATTTCTGAGTCGAAAATCCGCCCTTCAGACATATGACTATGGGGTGGGACCTCTACTCCTCGGCTTCGAGTATAGCGGCTATCTGCGCGAAACTCTCCACGCTGAAAGTGGGAGAGAAACTCTCTATATCGATATCGTAGTTGTAGCCGTAGCTGACGGCTATGGAGTCCATTCCCGCCGATTTGGCGGCGAGGATGTCGTTGCTCGAATCACCCACCATCACCGCTCTTTCGATATCTACGGCGAGCTCTTTACAACAGTGAAGCAGTGGCAGAGGGTCGGGCTTTTTGAGAGGCAGACTCTCTGCGCCAAGAATCATCTCGAATCTCTCATCGATAGAGAGTCCTTTCAGGATAGGGGCTATGAAGGGCTCGGGTTTGTTGCTCACTATCGCCATACGGTATCCTCTTTTCTCCAGCAGCTCCAGAGTCTCTCTCACCTGCGGGTAGAGTCGGGTGCGTCCGGGCAGATTCTCTCCATAGTGGCGCAGAAATATCTCCATCGCCTCCCGCAAGAGGCTCTCTTGGGGCTCTACATCGAACTCCCTGCATCCGGCAAGCGCCCTTTTTACCAGCATGGCCGCACCGTTGCCTACCCATCCTCTGACAATATCTTCGCAATAGCCTCTCCTGCCGAGTCTGCGCATCGTATAGTCGATGGAGTCCGTCAGGTCTGGTACACTGTCTATGAGTGTCCCGTCGAGGTCGAAGATTATCAAATCCTTCTTTGGCATTGTCTCATCCCTATCACCCCTCGTATCGTCTTTGCAAGCATACTCGGATATAGATAAATATCAAGAGAGTCGCTCGAGGAGTCCCCGGTAGAGAGAAGAGAGTACGGGAGTCTCCAGAGAGAGACGGGAAGCCTCTGTGCAGACATAGCCCGTCAGAGACTCCAACTCGGGCTTTTTGCCCCTTTCGATATCGAGTTGCATGGAGGTTTTGGCACCTTCGGAAACCTGCGATGCCTGTTTCATACTCTTTTGTATCTCCTCCTCGCCTATCTCTATCCCCTTCGCCGACGCTACAGAGGCGACCTCTCTCATAGCCGCCTCCAACTCCTCGCCGTGTCTGTCGTATATCTCCCGCATAGTTTCGCCGTAGAAGGAGGTCAATGTCGCCATGGAAGAGATGAAGATATATTTTCTCCACTGCGCCCGGGCTATATCGCGACTATACTCGTGTCTGAAACCGGCTCTGTCGAAGAGTCGGGAGATATCCGCATATTCCGACGACTCTCTCTCGGCGTCTCCCCAGCATAGCTTGAAGACCTTGCCTCTTTTCTCTATCACACCCGCTCTGAGGATATTGGATACGATATAGATACAGGCCGGCAGGACTCTCGCCTGCGCATAGCGCTCCTGAATCTTTTGCAGCTGCTCCACACCGTTCATCACCGGCAGGATTAGACTCTTTTCGCCCACATTTTCCGAAATGGCATCCAGAGCGCTTTGGAGATCGACACTCTTGACCGATATTATCAGCAGGTCGAATAGACCCAGCCCCGAAGCATCTTCCGTAACCGTTACGGGGTAGAGTCGGGAAGAGCCCTCCTCCACAATCTCGAGCCCCCTCCTGCGCATGGCCTCGGCGTGCTCCCCTCTGGCGAGAAAGTGCACATCGGCTCCGGCCTGAAGAAGCCTGGCGCCCAGATATCCGCCGACTCCGCCACTACCCACTATCAGCAGACGCATTTTACCGTCTCTACTCACTATCGTCCCCCACATAGTAGAACTCCGAAAGACCATCCAGAAAATCTTTCAGGATATCGTCGGGACAGCTTCTATATTTGGGGTGGGAGGGGTTGCGGAAGATATCTCTCAGGAGTGAAGAGCCTATCTCTCTATCTACGAGAGCGAAGATGATTTTGAGCTCCTCCTCTTTGAGCTGAAGAGCGATACGAAGCTTTTTGAGAATGAGATTGTTCTCGAGAATCACCTCTTCGTCATCGGCGACTCTCTGGAGGGACTCTCCCCTGCGATAGGCTATGAGACCGTCGAGGAGAGAGCCCAGCTCATCATAGCTCGCCTCTTCATGTATCTTCTTGTCGGGGCGTGCCAGTATGGCATCGAGACGCTCCGCGCTCATAGGATAGTCCGCCAGCTCATATATCCTCATTATCGTCGGTCTGTTGAGAGAGAGTGCCTCTTTCAGCGCTCTGATAACTTCTCCCGCCTTCATCTCTCGCCCTTTTTTATGGAATCGCTCGCCTCGTCCAGGTCTCTTGCCACCAGCATCACGAGCCCGATACACTCTTTGTCTCTGATATTGTGCTTGAGCGACCAGTATTCCGGATTGGTATAGACCAGATGGGACGAGCCGTCGAGTCTGTTGTATATGGCGACCCGTATGGGCATCTCCAGTGCCATCGTCGGATTGCACGATATCAGTTTTCCGGATATTCTGGGGTTGTTTATCTCCAGCGTGAGAGTGGGATAGAGATACTCCCCTCCCTTGGCCGCCTCTCTCTCCTGGTCTATGGTGTAAAGCACTCTGTAGTTCTTCTGCGCAAGTGCCGAGGAGAATCTCTTCGCACTCTGTGTTATATTGTAGTCGCTGTCTCTCTCTTTGAGGAAGCTTCCCCTACTCTGGCCGCAGCCATCCAGAAGATAGGCCATAAAGACAAGTAGCGCCAGAAGCGCCGGTTTCGCCGCTCTCACAGCCCCATCCCTATACATTGAATCTGAAGTGCATCACATCGCCATCGCGCACTATATACTCTTTGCCTTCGAGTCTCATTTTGCCCGCCTCTTTGGCCCCACTCTCTCCGCCGTAGGCTATGAAATCTTCATAACTTATCACTTCGGCACGGATGAAACCCTTCTCGAAATCGTTGTGGATGACCGCCGCCGCTTTGGGGGCTGTCGTACCCTTTCGAATGGTCCACGCTCTCACCTCCTTGACTCCGGCGGTAAAGTAGCTCATGAGGCCGAGTTTGTCGAAGCCCTTGCGGATAATCTGGTCCAGACCTGACTCCTCCACACCGAGAGATTCGAGCATCTCTCTCTTCTCATCCTCGTCGAAGCTGACCATCTCCTCCTCTATCTTGGCGCAGAGTTTGATCACCTCTCTGTCGAATTTTGCGGCATAGTCCCGAAGGGCTTTTACATAGTCGTTATCCTCTTCGAGCCCATCTTCATCGACATTGGCTCCATAGATTATCTCCTTGGCCGTAAGGAGTCTCAAATCTCTCTGAAGCTCCCTGTATGCGTCGCTGTCGGCTTCGGGGAAGGTCGATGCCGGATTTTCCGCTTCGAGGTGCTCGAGCAGTTTCCCTGCTATCTCGAGCTGTGCCCTAGCCTCTCTATCGTTACCTTTCGCTCTTCGTGTAAGTGTGGATATTCTCTTCTCCAGAGCCTCCATATCGGCAAGCAGCAACTCGGTCTCTATAATCTCTATATCTCTTACGGGGTCTATCGAGCCCTCCACATGGGTGATGTTTTCATCTTCGAAACATCTGACTATCTGGAGGATGACCTCCGTCTCTCTGATATTGGAGAGAAATTTGTTTCCAAGCCCTTCGCCTCTGCTCGCCCCCTTGACCAGACCGGCGATATCCACGAAATCGAGAGTGGAGTGCTGTATCCTCTCCGGATTGACGATTTTGGCCAACTCTTCCAGCCTCCTGTCCGGTACCGGAACCACCGCTTTGTTCGGTTCTATAGTACAGAAGGGGTAGTTGGCGCTCTCCGCGTTCTGAGCCTTGGTCAATGCATTGAAAGTGGTGGACTTGCCTACATTGGGCAATCCTACCAGTCCTATTCCCAAACCCATATCGATCCTTGATATATAAATTTTTCGCAATTATACCCGATGAGCCTGCATTCACGATTTTTTACAAAAATATCCTTCTATGCTTCGAAGATTGCGGCATTTTTCACTCACCTGTATAAATATCCTGAAATTGTAATCGATATCTATTGTCGCTCTTTGTGAAGAACTCCGAAATTTATAGTAGAATTTCGAAATTCCGAAGCATGGAGAGATGTATGAAATGTGATTTTCTCATCATAGGAGCGGGTATCATGGGACTGGGAGTCGCGAATGCCCTGCAAGGCAAATACCCCTCCGCTTCGATTGTAATCATAGAGAAAGAGCGAAGCCCGGGACTGCACGCCAGCGGCAGAAACAGCGGTGTACTGCATGCCGGCTTCTACTATACCGCCGACTCTCTCAAAGCCAGATTCACCAAAGAGGGAAACTCCGCACTCAAGGAGTTTTGCAAAGAGCACTCGCTCAAACTCAACGAGTGCGGCAAGGTGGTAGTGGCCGCGAACGAGGAGGAGATTGCGACTCTGCTCGAACTATACGAAAGAGGCCTCGCGAACGGGGTCGAGCTCACTGTAGTGGATGAAGAGGAGCTCCGCCACATAGAGCCCAACGCAAAAACCTGCGGCAAGGCACTGCACTCCCCCAATACAGCTACGGTGGACCCGGCGCAGGTAGTGGACAAACTGAAAGATATCGTGCTCTCCCGAGGTGCGAAACTCTACTGCAACACTGCCTACGAGCACAACCCCGCCCCCGGTAGCGTAATGAGCTCGCAGGGGGATATAGATGCGGGTATCGTAATAAACTGCGCCGGACTCTATGCCGACAGGGTGGCGAAGAGTTTCGGCTTCGCTCGAAACTATACGATAATTCCCTTCAAGGGGGTCTATCTGAAATATGCTATGCCCGACAGACCCGTAAAGAGCAATATCTACCCCGTGCCGAAACTGGAAAATCCCTTTCTCGGCGTGCACTATACCGTTACCGCGGATGGAGATATCAAAATAGGCCCCACTGCAATCCCGGCTTTCGGCAGAGAAAACTATCTGGGGCTCGAGGGTATAGAGCTTTCGGATCTGGCCGAGATACTCTACTACGAAAGCAGACTTTTCATACACGACAGTTTCCATTTCCGCTCTCTCGCTCTCGAGGAGTTCAGAAAATATGATCGCGCCTATCTGGCTTCGTTGGCGAAAAAGATGGTACACTGCATCGACGAAGAGGGCTTCGACAGCTGGAGCAGACCGGGCATAAGAGCCCAACTCCTCGATAGCAGAACGCTCGAATTGGTACAGGATTTCGTCGTAGAGGCGGATAGCCGCTCGGTCCATCTGCTCAATGCGGTATCTCCCGCCTTTACCTGTAGTCTCCCCTTCAGTGAATGGATAGTGGAGAACTATATCGACTAAGACACGATGGGCACAATTCTTCCCAAACCCCTTTTCTATTTTTGATCACCTCTTTTTGATGAAAGCCTCCGGGGTGAAACTTCTTCTCACGGTAGGGAGTACGGCCATCGCGTCGGACTCCTTTTCGAAAGGGCCGGCGAGCAGTTTGTTCATTCCATTCTCTTGTACGATTATATAGTCGTATCCGGCGGCTTCGAGGTGTCGTAGCCATGAGCTGTCGGGGGAATCGGAAAAGGAGCCAAGCTGTATATAGTACTCTCCTCTTGCTGCTGTAACCTTCTGTGGGACGGTATAGCAGTTTTCGCATTCGGTGGTAGAGGGCTCTTTCGCATATTTTCGCGGAATATGGGCGAAGAGTGCTTTGGCCGATATCTTCTGCGTGTCGGTATCGGGAATATAGCGGCGGGCTATGCGAAATCTCCCGCTATAGTAGGGATCGTCGAGGGAGGATATTTTGACCCCCTCTTTTTCGTTCGAAGCGTGCTGAAACTTTCCGTCGCCGATATATATCCCTACATGGGTTATCTGCCCGGTTTTGTGAGCCGTCGTATCGAAAAAGAGAAGGTCACCATATTTCAGCTCATCTCTTGAAACCGCCTTGCCTATGCGTGCCTGCTCGGAAGAGCTCCTTGGAATCTCCATATTCATCGAGCCGTAACAGTAGTATGTCAATCCTGAACAGTCGAAGCTGTCCGGTCCCTCTTCGGCCCATCTGTAATCTTTGCCCAGAGTTTTGCGAAGCATGTGGCGCAGGGCTTTTTGGCTCGGTTTGTCGTAGAGGACTTTGGGCTTGTGAAGTGTATAGTCGTAGCGGGGTGAGCATCCGCTCAAGAGTATGAGGAAAAAGAGTAACGCAATGCTTTTCAAACACTAATCTTTCAGGATATCGTTCATTCTTTTCGTATCCGGATTGTCGTTGGGGTCTTGCGGCGGCTTTCGCAACTCATATACGATAGTCGCCACGAGTGAAATCGCTATAAAGGCTATCGCGATATGCAGTATCAGATATCTGGGCTCTTCAAAGATAATCATGTGTACTCCTTACAGTATCAGCATGGCATCGCCGTAGCTGTAGAATCTATATCTCTTCTCTATCGCTTCCCGGTATAGCTCGAGAGTCTTTTGCCTGCCTATGAAGGCGCTTACGAGCATAATGAGAGTACTTTTGGGAAGATGAAAATTGCTAAGCAGATAATTTACCCTGGAAGGGGGATTGTGAGGGTGGATGAAGATATCGCACTCTCCCTCTCGCCTGCCTGTACGGATATAGTGCTCTATCGTTCTTGTAACGGTGGTGCCCACAGCCAGAATATCCCTTTTGGAGTCTATCACTGCGGCCGCTTCTGTCGGTATGTGGAAAAACTCCGAATGCATCGGATGGTCTATGATCTTTTCGGACTCTACGGGTCTGAAGGTTCCCGAGCCGACATGAAGTGTGAGTGTATAGGTATCGTGTCTCTCTTTGAGTCTTTGTAGAAGCTCCTTGGTGAAGTGCAAAGAGGCTGTGGGTGCCGCTACGGCTCCGACCTTTTTGGCGAAGATAGATTGATAGTGCTCCTCATCTTCTCCTCTATCCTCTCTGCGCATATAGGGAGGCAGGGGAACATGCCCTATCTTTTCCAGAATATCCACGAGAGTTTCGAAATCGACTCTCTTGCCATCCTTTTCGAAGACGACCCGTCTGCTCCCATCTGCTTCGAGAGAGAGCACCTGGGCGACAAGCCCCTCTTTGAAGTGGATTTTGCTACCCTCTTTCACCCTGCCTCTGATAATAGTTCTGAAATCTCCATTGCCAAGGGCTCTTTCAAAGAGCATCTCTATCCTGCCGCCGCTCTCTTTTTTGCCGTATAGTCTGGCTTTTATCACTTTGGTATCGTTGAGGAAAACGGCACAATCTTTCGGTAGAAAATCGAGAATTTCGGAGAATCTGCTATGAATCACTCTCCCCTCTATTCTGTCATAGACCAGCAGTCTGGCCGAGTCGGGAGGGGTGGCCGGTTCGGTGGCGACAAGCTCCTTGGGGAGGTTGTAGTCGTAGGAGTCGGTCAGTAGCTCCGGGCTATTTTGCATCGTCGAGTTTTCCGGAATCTTTTTCGGCCCTATCTCTGTCGCTGCTCTTTTCATCCTCCTCATCCTCCTTTTCCGGGTTTACCGCTCTTACGATAAGTATCGAGATACCGTAAAGCAGTATCAGAGGTGCAGCCATGAGAAGCTGGGTCAGAACATCGGGCGGTGTCAGTAGTGCAGCTACGAGGAATATTATGACTATGGCGTATTTGAAGAAAGAGATGAGACTTCTGTCCGTAATGAGCCCAAGAAGTGCCAGGAAGTAGGTGAATACGGGCAATTCGAACGCCAGACCGAAACCGAACATGATTTTCGTGAAGAATCCCACATAATCCTCTATGTTTATGAGAGGTGTGTAGAGGAAGGAGCCGAATGTTATGAGAAACTGGAATCCGAAGGGAGTGACGATATAGTATGCGAAGAGTACCCCCACCATAAACATCAGCGAACCGCCTATGACGAAGGGAAGTACCATCTTCTTCTCGTTTTCGTATAGCCCCGGAGCCACGAAGAGCCAGAGTTGCCAGAGTATCATGGGCATAGCCATGAGTAGGCCCGCGAAGAAAGATACCTTGAGAGCCACGAAGAAGGCACCTCCTACCTGATGGGTCGTAATCATACCGTTGAAACTGCTCTCTCTGAGTATCTTCGTGGCGTTTTCGTCGAGTCTCCTTAGCCTGTCTGAGATGAGAACTTTGAGCTCTCTGGAGTTTTCGGCGATTGAGAGAGCCGATTTGGCCGCTATGCTCAAAAGCGAGGCGAGGGCTTTTTGCTCTTTGTCGGCGGCCGAACTCTCCACAAGCTCGGCCGCCTCGTGCAGAGCCTGACTCATCTTTTGGGCATTGCGGGAGATATCCATGGCAAGCATGGGACCCTTGGGGGTCTCTTTTTTCGTACCGATATTTTTCTCTTCCGATATCTTCCAGCTGTCGTAGTTGCGGCTTTCGACTATCTTACCCACCTGTACGAGAGCTTCGTTGAGAGGTTTGGTTATCCATCCGAGAATGGCGTTGTGGAAGGTGAAGGCGATAATGAAACCGATAAAGACGGATAGTACCGAGATACCCAGACGCTGTCTGAGCTCCACGAGATGGGGTTTGATACTTTCGAACATCAGGCCCTCGCCTCCTTTTCGGTACCGTTTTTCCCACTCTCTACTTCCGAGCGGGCCGATTCGCCCATATCTTCGGCGCTCTTTTCTCCGCTTTCAGTAGTCTGTGAATCGACCTTCTGCCCACTCTGTTTGGTATCGGACGATTTTTCGGCACGCTCCAGGTCGGCGAAGAGCTCGTCGTCGAATCTGCGGCTGTTCATGTAGTCTGTGCCGATTTTGCCTATCTCATCCTGAATCTGAGTTATCGGTTCGGCTACCGCATTTTTGAAACCTGATATATCGGCACCGGCACCCTCTATCTCTCTTTTGTAGCTGAGGGCCTCCTCTTTGAGCTCCTTCATGTGAATCTCTTCTTCGAAACTCATCTTGACTTCGTTTATGCTCTTTTTGAAACTGTTGAAAAATTTCGCTATCTGTACCATCGCCTCCGGGAGCTTGTCCGGACCGAGGAAGAGGATGGCAACTATAGCTATCAACAATATCTCCGTAAAACCCATACCAAACATACCGCTCCTCACTCTCTGCGTCAACTGCGCCTGAATTTTTCATGTAGATTTTATCCAAAAATAGTAAAAAGCCCCATCTGCCGATTTCATCCCAGTAGATAGAGTGCTATCTCATCGGCTATGAAGAGGTCGGGATTGTAGAGTATCCCCTCTTTTTCATAGAGTTTGCCTTCGGCTGTCAATATGTCTGCTCTTTCGGACATAGCCAAATCTAGGACCGACCTCTGCACACCTATATCGCTTCTGAGTCCCAGAAATATCTTCTCCATCCTTATATCCTCTTCGTCAAGAATTTCGATCCGTATATCGGAGGGATTGGCGATATATCTCTCTATATCGCTGTGGGGATAGTATCTCCTGTATTTCCCGAAGCCGACGGCGCCGGCACCTATGCCGATATACTCTTTATGCATCCAGTAGCCTCTGTTGTGTGTGCAAGGGTCTCCGAAATTGGATATCTCGTACTGCGCGAAACCTCGCGCCTCTATCTCCTTTGCCACGAATCGCGCCAGAGCGTCGTTTCTCTGCGCATATCCCTCACCCGAAGAGAAAACGGTTCCACTCTCTATACTCAGTTCGTAGGCCGAAATATGCGATATGGGCAGTTTGAAAGCCTCTTCTATATCGTGGAGCATACCCTCTTCGTCATCCCCCGCACAGTTGTAGATGAGGTCTATGGAGATTCTGCCCAAACCAGCCCGTGCCGCTCTCTTTACAGCCTTTATGGCATCCTGCGGGCTGTGGGCTCTGTTTAGAAACTTCAGCTTTTGGCTGCGAAAACTCTGTACTCCGAAACTCATTCTGTTGACACCCAGGGCCACCATCGCTTCTATCCACTCCTGTGTCGCCGAGTTGGGATTGGCTTCGACCGTTATCTCCGCATCGTCTCTGAGATAGGGAGATAGCTTCGCGAAAAGCGGCTCGTATAGTCCGCTCTCTATGCTCGAAGGTGTCCCCCCGCCTATGAAGAGAGACTCTATAGAGGATTTTTCCGGTGAAAATCTCTCTATCTCGTAATCGAACTGCCTTTCGAGAGCTTTCATATAGTCTCTTTTGGTATCGAAGCGTCCCGTATAGGAGTTGAAACTACAGTAGTGGCACTTGCTGTCGCAGTAGGGTATGTGTATATAAAGTAACACTCTTCTCCTTCGTGGGGTCTGTCGGAATCCTTCGTCCATACCGGGGGATGGAGCGTTTCAAATCCCTATAATGACTTTTCGGATAGAATGTTATCAAAATAAGAAGCGCAGGTGCTATACCTGCCGTGATTATCGGAATGCAAATTTATAAATAGAGAAGAGAAGAGCGATGGCCAGATTTACGAAATATCGTCCCAATGTGGCGGCCATTGTACTCTCCGAAGAGTATCCAGAAAAGTGCGAATTTATGATCGCAAGGCGCAAGGGAATGCGTCGGGGATGGCAGTTTCCGCAGGGCGGAATAGACGAGAACGAAAGTACGGAAGAGGCGCTAAGAAGAGAGCTGAGGGAAGAGATAGGTACGGACGAGATAGAGATAATAGCCGAATATCCAGAGTGGATAAGCTATGATTTTCCGAAAAATGCCAAAAATCCCAAAATGTATCCTTTCAAAGGTCAGAGACAGAAGTACTACCTCGTACGCCTGAAAGAGAATGCCAGAATCGATCTGGAGAGTTACGAAACACCGGAGTTCGAAGAGTACAAATTCGTCACGGGAGACGAACTGTTCAAACAGGTAGCCTTCTTCAAAAGGAAGGTCTATCGCAGAGTTATAGAGTATTTTACGAAAGAGGGATTTATATAGATGCTTATTGTACAGAAGTATGGAGGAACCAGCGTAGGTAGCCTCGAAAGGATAGAGAAGGTGGCTCGAAGAGTCGCCCGGAGCAAAGATGACGGCAACGAACTGGTGGTGGTGGTATCGGCCATGAGCGGAGAGACCAACAAGCTCATAGAGTATGCGCACCACTTCTCCAGGACACCTTCGAAGAGGGAGATGGATATACTCCTGAGCTCCGGAGAGAGGGTTACCGCCTCTTTGCTGGCCATAGCTCTGCAGGAGATGGGCTATGACGCAATCGCCATGACGGGCAGACAGGCGGGTATAAAGACGGACGACAGCCACACCTACGCGAGAATCGAGTCTATCAAAACCGAAGCTCTCACAAGAGAGCTCGAGAAGGGCAGAATCGTGATAGTGGCGGGCTTCCAGGGGATAAGCGAAAGCGGAAATGTCACGACACTGGGTAGAGGAGGCAGCGATCTGAGTGCGGTGGCTCTGGCGGGAGCGCTCAAAGCCGATGCGTGCGAAATATACAGTGATGTGGACGGTATCTATACCACCGACCCGCGCATAGAACCCAAGGCACGCAAACTCGACTTCATATCCTACGACGAGATGCTCGAGCTCTCGAGTCTCGGAGCCAAGGTTCTGCAGAACCGCTCGGTGGAACTTGCCAAAAAGATGGGAGTCAGGATAGTGGCCAAAAGCAGTTTCAGTGATTCGGAAGGTACAATAATCGCACAGGAGGATGAAAAGATGGAAGCGGTACTTGTGAGCGGAATAGCTCTCGACAAAAACCAGGCCAGAGTCTCTCTTAGAGACCTGCCGGACCGTCCGGGAATAGCGGCGGAGATATTCGACAGACTCGCGAAAGAGCAGATAAATGTCGATATGATTATCCAGAATGCGAGCAGAGAGGGCATGACCAATCTCGGCTTTACCGTCCCCCAGAGCGAGCTTGCGAGGGCTGCGAAGGTGATAGAGAGTACGGGGCACAAAATAGGAAGCGCCGATTATGACGAGAATGTATGCAAGGTCTCCGTCGTGGGTGTGGGGATGAAGTCTCATAGCGGAATAGCCGCGGAAGCCTTCAAGGCGCTGGCTTCGAACAATATCAATATCGAAATGATATCTACGAGTGAAATCAAGATATCCATGATAATAGATGAAAAATTCGGGGAGCTCGCGGTAAGAGTACTGCACGAAGTGTACGAACTGGACAAGTGATATGCAGAGACTTCTGGAGTGGACACTCGAAAAAATACGCTCTGAAAGCTCCGATTTCAGCTGGATGGAGGAGTTTCGTTTCGAATGGACTCCTCTGACGAGAAGTGCGATAGTGAAACTGCTGGAGGGGCAGAGTATGCTTCTGCTCACCGACGAGAGAAGAGTCTGGTTCAAAAGCTATGTTCTAAGCCATATAAACGAGCCGCAAAGACAGCGTCCGTTTCTGCCCGTTTACGATATGAGAGCCATGTTTCCCAATCTGTGCGAGCTCAATCGTACCGAAGATATGGAGTTGGTAGAGGATATGTTCTCCATCTCTTTCCCCAACGGATATTTCATATGGTATATCGGAGACGGAGAGGAGAGTGTGAGTAAATTCCCGTACAGAAACGAAGAGAGTCTCCTCTGGCTCATAGACAGAGAGTTGCCCGAAAGTTTCCAGCTTAGGGGTAGCGACCCTCTTTTGGATATAAAACTGCTTCAACTATACAAACTCTTCGACCAGACTCTCGAAGCGGCGCTCTTTGCGCAACTGGATATGGGCTGATGAGAATCAGAAGTCAGGTCATAGTGACATCCGACCCGGTATCGGCGATGGAAGAGCTCGAGAGAGCGGCCGAAACTTCGGATAGATTCGTAAAGATAGAAAAAGAGGACAGATTGCTCGCAGAAGATGCCCGGATGGCTATAGAGAAGGCATATCTGGCGAGTGAAGAGAGAGTTGTGATAGTGCTGAGTGCTCCTCAAATCAGCGATGTGGTACAGAATAAACTGCTCAAGGTGATAGAGGAGCCCCCGCCTGGGAAAGAGTTCGTCATAATAGTGCCCTCCAAATCGATGATACTCCCGACGATACGCTCCAGACTACCTATCGTTTCTCTCTACGATAGCAAAGAGGAGGAAGATTCGGACCTCGACCTGCGCTCTCTAAATCTGCGTACGGTTTACGACTATGTGCAGAAAAATAGATATCTCTCCGCCCCGGAGATGCGCAAAGTGGTCGAGAAGCTGGTGAAAGAGGCGCTTAAAAGCGGCTTGTACGATACCGACGAGAAGAGTCTGAGGCTTTTTGGCCGGGCGGTTTTGTTGCTTGAGAAGGGTTCGACACCGGTTTTCGTATTGACGGCGGTTTTGCTCGAACTTTTAAAGAAGAGGAGAGTCGCAGGATGAGAATCTATAGAGTGGGTGAGAGCAGCGAGAGAGAGGAGATACTTGCACAGCTTGGAGTGGAGCCTACAGGTATCTCGATAATGTCGAAAAAAATGCAACTCTTATGGATAGCCATCAGAGGATTGCCAACACCGGCTGCGAACATTTTGAAACAGGACGCTCTGAGTATCGGTGCGGAGTTGGCCGTACCTCGAGATACGGTTCTTTGCAGGAGAGATAGGATCGACTCTCTGCTCATAGCCAACAGAAAACAGATAGAGATACTCTCACGCAAAGAGAGAGTACAGCCCTTCGGGCTCGAGAAGCTAGCTTGCACTCTGGAGAGCTTTCTCGTTCGAGAGCCCAATGAAATATCTCTGATGGCTGTCTTGAACATCAACTCGGACAGCTTCTATCCCAAGAGCAGATTCGAAGCCCGTTTCGCCGTGGAAGAGGCACGAAGGATGATAGATCTGGGTGCCGATATCGTGGATATCGGAGCGGTATCGTCGCGTCCAGGATCCAAAAGTGTGCAAGAGGAGGAGGAGCTGGCCCGTCTCGTTCCTCTGCTCGATGCCATAGAGGAGAGCGGGCTGAGCGAGCGGGCACTCTTTAGTATCGACAGTCATACTCCCATCGTCGTGGAGTATGCGCTAAAAAGAGGTTTCAGACTGGTCAACGACATACGGGGGGCCTCCGATGCGAGGCTGGTGGAGTTGGCGGTGGAGTATGGTGCGAGGTACTGCATCATGCATATGCAGGGCGAGCCTGAAAATATGCAAAAGGCTCCAAGTTACGAGGATGTCACGGCTGAGGTCGGGGAGTTTTTCGAAGAGAGGATAGAGCGCTGCGAGAAGATAGGACTAAAAAGAGACGAGATTATTCTCGATGTCGGTATAGGATTCGGCAAAAGTCTGCAACACAATCTCACGCTGCTGAAAAATCACAAAAATTTTCTGCGCTACGGCTGTGAGCTTCTCGTAGGTGCCAGCAGAAAGTCCATGATAGATGCCATATATCCGTCTCCGGTAGAGGAGAGACTTCCCGGGACGATAGCCATTCATCTCAAAGCCATCGAGAATGGAGCATCCATCGTAAGATGCCACGATGTGGCTGAGCACAGACAGGCTATCGCACTGTGGAGAGTCATGTCGTGAGCGCTTCACCCCTCTCGAGTATAATGCCAAATATACTCCTCCTTGATAGTGTACAAGACTCCTCTCTCGTTCCCATCCATCCCACCAAGAACACATAAGTTATCGGGTTTTTGTAGCCATAGATGTATCCGTCATTGGATGGACTTTTAAAAATCAGAACATTTTGACTTGGCCGAAGGTACTGCTTTCTATCATAACGATAGTTGTGGGAGTGTTCAAATTTCTGTCTCACCTGAAGTGGAATAACACAGACAAAAAGGGCTGACACAATGAAAGAGTTCAATTTCGATGAAGCCCTGAAGGCCGAGATAGAGAGTCACTCTCATGGGAGTTGCGTAACCGAGAGAATGGAGCAAAGCTATCTGCAAGCGGAATCTGGCTCTATCTCGATTGGCCATTTGCTATGAGGGCAGGTTGGATAGCTATCTGGAGTTGTGCTCTACTTTGGATTGAGACAAAAGATTGAACAGTCTCCTATTTTCGGATTCGGGTCTGAAATATTCGCTATCTCTCTTTTTGCATCTTTTTGTGGACATTGAGTAGATGTCTGCCATAACTCTTCGAAAAGTCGTGTCTGCCTTTTCTGTTTTTCATGAAGTAGAGATAGTCGCTCTTTACTGGATGCAGGGCTGCCTCTATGGCCGAAAGCGATACGCTGCATACTGGATAGTCCGGGAGACCAGAGTGCTTGTATGTATTGTATGTACTTTTGTCGTTTCTGATTCTTTCGGGAGTGACTCTGCTGTGCGAGTATCTGCCGTAGTTGAGTGTGCCGTCCATCTGCAATCTCATTCTCTTCTTCAAGCGATTGTATATTACGGAAGATACCAGAGGCATCTCTCTTCTATCCGCAGCCTCTTTCTCTATGATAGAGGCGATAGTTAGGAATTTATTCCATAATCTTCTGTTGTATGAGCCGAGATTTTCTATCGCCAACTTTTTGTAGCGTCTTTCGCTGAGAGAGCAGAGGTATGAAATTATTCTACTTTCATCATAGCGTATTGGTATATTATAGCTGTCGGCGGCAATTCCTCCCTCTTTGTAGAAGCAGATTTTTCGATATGCTTCAAGCAGTGCACTCTCGTTTCTATCCAATTCGCGTGCGAGCTGTTTCATGAAAAAGTAGGATGTCTCTCCCGGGATGAGAGTCACTTTTTTGTATCTGTTTCTGCCCGAGGCTATCTCGTATATGAGTTCGATTCTGTTCATCTTCTGTGCACCGAGGTATATCCAGCCTTCCGATACCTCCCCCATGGCATCGAGAATCAGCTTGTCCACGAAGCCGAGGTCGATGCCCGATTTTTGCAGTTTCTCTATCGTCGCCTTCGAGCTTATGTATAGATTTTTGGGGGTCTTCACCGGTATAGTGATATAGAAGAGCAGACTCACGAGAAGGAAGAGTGCAACAGACTCAAAAATATCCAGTAGTTTCGAAATCCTCATAGACTCTCCGCCATCTCGTTTTTCGACGGAGATTATAGCTTAGAGCCACTTTCATACTCTTTTGGCAAAAGGTATCAAGAGGAGTTTTTCTACAGCTTCTTGGTGCTTCGCTATATTTTGTATTTGTCATACTCAAAGCATCTCTTATTCTCCAGTTAGAATATGCCCGATAGTCGATGAAATGTTCTCTACCCTTGTGTATCTCGATATCGATATAGTCCGTTCAAATAGAGACGAAGCGAAGAAGTCTTGGCTTGAGTTCTATATCTCTTTTCGCCAAGCCGCTCATATTCCGTTCATCTCTCTCGTCATCATATCGTCGTAACTCTTCTGACTCATCGGTATCATCAATATCTGTCCGTTGTGCACCTTTCTGCTACGCAGGGAGTTGGCTATGGTGATGTCGAGTTCGGGGATTCTGTATCTCGAGGAGATATCTCTAAGTGTCTCGCCGCCTTTGACTATATGTGTAACGAGTTTCGTATATCCCTCTCTGGCGAAAATCTCTTTCAGAGTCGGAGGATGGTAGTAGGCTCTGAACCACGGCAGCCTTTTCGTCGGGATGAATATCTGGGTGATGGAGATTTCCGGGGGTATCACCCCTCCCTTTATCTGCGGATTGAGGCGATACAGCTCCCCGGGATTGGCATGAATCAGAGCGGCAATCTCTTCGAGTGTGGTACCGCCGTAGATATTGACAAGAGTTTCGCTATCCGGGAGTATCTCCCGCTTAATCCTCTTCTCTTCGCTCTTTTTGGAGCTCCTTATCCTCTCTCCCATCATGGAGAGGAGCAGAATCTTCTGTATATATCGTCTCGTTTCGGCCGGTATGTATCTCTTCTCTTCGCTCATAAGAGTTTCGAAATCGTCCGTTTGGGCCCTCTCTATGGCTCTCTTGAGCCTGCCCTCTCCGCAGTTGTATGCCATGAGTACCAGATACCATTTACCGAAGAGGCTGTAGAGGAAGCGGATATATTTCGAAGCCGCCTCCGTAGATGCCACAGGGTCGTATCGTTCGTCTATATCCTTTCCCACCTTCAGGTTGAAACGCTTCGCCGTAGCGGCCATGAACTGCCAGAGTCCAGCCGCCTGTTTGGGCGAGCGGGCGTAGGTCTGAAAACCCGATTCGGTCATCGACATATATATGAAGAGGTCGCTGAGCCCCTGGGATATGAGCAGCTGTTTGAACATAGGTATATACGCCGCTCCTCTCTTGAGAGAGTTTTTGTAGAAGCGGCGGTACTTCTCTTCGTTGAGTGTCACGAACTTCATGAAGTCGGGATTTTCTATATAGGATGCCTGAATATCGAACTCTTTGAAAACGGTCTCGAAGTTCGGATAGCTCTTCTGCAGGGCTGTCGGATAGAGCAGTGCCGGCAGAAGGGGTAGGGCGAGTATGAAAGTGCGTCTGTTCATCATAAACGGAGTCCGAATAGGCGTCGGGTGTTGTCGAGGCAGATTCTCTCCATCTCATCCTCCCGTAGGGAGGAGAGCTCCGCCATTTTGCGGAGTATGATACGACAGTATGCCGGTTCGTTTCGTTTGCCCCGATAGGGGTGCGGCGTGAGATAGGGGGCGTCGGTTTCGACTAGGAGTCTCGATTGCGCGATGGAGGGGTAAACCTCTATCAGTTTTCTGGCGTTTTTGAAGGTGAGTACTCCTCCGATACCGAAATAGAAGTTTCTCTCAGCCAGCGAGAGGAGTTGTCTGTCGGCATTGTAGCAGTGCAGTACTCCACCCCTCCTGCCGGCATACTCTTTCAAAATCCCGAGAGAGTCGGCTCCTGCATCTCTGATATGCACTATCAGAGGCTTTTCGTAATCTTTGGCAAGCTCTATCTGCTCTATGAATATCTCTTTCTGGATTCTCTTTTGCGACTCTATCTCATCCCTCTTTTCCGGGAGTCGGTAGTAGTCGAGTCCGCACTCCCCCACAGCTACGCACTTTTCGTGTCCGATATATCTTTCGAGCACTTTGCGATCGTAGTTGCGGGCATCGTAGGGGTGCACACCTACGGCGAAGAAGACCGCTTCGTATCTTTCGGCTATCTCCACGGCTCTTGGCAGTGTGAGAGGATCGGCACCGGGGATTATGAAGCGTTCCACTCCAGCTTTTGCCGCTCTTTGCAGGACCTCGTCCAGGTCGTCGGCGAATCTTTCGTCGTCGAGATGACAGTGGCTGTCTATGATCATTTTCACTCCTCCTTCGTTCTTGCGCTACTCTCTATCAGTTCCACGAGCTCTTCGCTATGGATGGAGAGGGAGTCCCAGGGATTGCCGTCGAAGCCATCCTCGGTGAAATAGATGTATTCCAGGTCGTGCCTTCGGGCGAAATCGAAAAGCTCTCCGACCTCTCCCGAATCCATCCGGTATATCAGTATCGCCAACGCCGTATCATCCTCCGAGCGCGCAGGCGGTGTCGAGGGAGCTTCCTCCGTGAAATTCTCGTAGGGATTCTCATACCATACCACCACATCCGCCATACCGGAATCGAGGTATGCCTCGTCGATGGCGGTACCGGGATTGAGTACGATGAACTCCAGACCCTCGGAGCGTGCATAGCGGCAGAGAGTCTCATAATATTGCAGATTCTCCTTTTTGGTGGATACCTCGTCGAAGAATATACCCTCCACGCCCGCTTCGCCGTAAAATTTTTTCCAAGCGGATATATTCTCCCTGATACGCTCGGCATCTCTGCGTCCGTAAGAGGTATATACATAGCCTATCACCCTTATTCCAGCTTCGCGCAGCATGGGAATGGCTTTGGCGTATGAAGAGCTTTGCCGATCGAAATCGCCGTTGCTCTGGTTTACGATAACCGTGATATCGACAAGAGGGTGTGCCTTTTTGATATCTATCGCTCTTTGCCATATGAAGTTGTCGCTCTGTATCTCGGGATAGCTGTAGAGAGGTATGAGCAGGTGCATCCTGCTATGACTGTACGAAAGCTCTTCGAGAGCTTTTCCCGTCTTGCCATCCAGAATCTTGGCATCGTCGCCCTGTGCGCCGTTTATGACGGCAAGTAGGAAGAGAGACTTCTCTATCTCCCCGCTGCGCAATCTCTGCAGCCAATACTCCAGACCCGCACTCTCAGGTTCCCTGTCGAAGAGATTTTCATATACCGCCCGTACGAACTCCTCGTCGTCGGAATCCGGCGGATAGCGCTCCATCGTCTCCTCCTGCTCGAAAAAGCTCGACGCTATACCCTCGAGCTTCAAACCGGAGTCGTCGAGCCAGTATCTGAGCCCCTCGTAGTCTGGGACCCTGTCGAAAGTGGCTATATAGAGTCTGGTCACACTCTGAATATCGGCTTTCTGGGCATAGAGAAGAGAGATGGAAAGAAAGAAGAGAAGCGAAAAAATTTTCATGCTGTACCTCGCGATTTATATTGGCTTGCGGCTTGTGACGATATTCTATAATATTTTCGCCAAGTCCCCAAAGCGACCTCTCTTACGAAAGACTCACCTACTCTTCGAGAGGAGGGATGGGCGTCAGTAGAGTCCCATGATTTCGAACTGTATATACCAGAGTATCAGAGAGAGTATATATCCCGCCAAGACCGTCCATGCCAGCTTTATATGGCTTGCGAAGGTGTATATACCTCTGAGTCTGCCCATCACCCCCACTCCTGCGGCTGAACCGAAACTTATGAGACTTCCGCCTATACCGGCGGTGAGTACGACCAGAAGCCACTGGTCTATCCCCATCTGCGGAGACGATTTGAGTATGGCGCTCATGACTGGTACATTGTCTATGATTGCGGATATGAAGCCGACTCCTATATTTGTGACTGTGGCACCGAAGTGTTCGTATAGACGATGTATATATTCGAGATAGCCCAGATAGTGCAGGGCACCTACGGCGGAGAGGATACCGAAAAAGAAGAGCAGGGTGTCGTTTTCGACCCTTTTCATATTCACGAAGATATCGAAACCCTCTGTGCTACAGCCGCGATTGAGTCTGTATGAGTAGAGTTTGAGCAGTGATAGGCCGAACATCATTCCCCACATGGCGGGGAAGTGGAAGAGTTGGTGTCCGATGACCGCAATGAAGATGGTGAAGCCCCCCAGCCATACCACAGCCATACCGCCATCTTTGATTTTCGGTCTCTTCTCCTTTTGGGCATCGAAATGGGGCTCTCCGGAGGGTACATAGAGGCTCAGTAGCCATGCTGTAAAGAACCACCCTGCTACCGAAGGGATGAAGAGAAAGAGGAAATCGACAAACTCTCCCTTGCCTGCCGTCCATGCCATCAGAGTGGTGATATCTCCAAAGGGACTCCACGCTCCCCCTGCATTGGCCGCCACTACGATATTTATGGCACCAGCTACGAGAAAGTCTCTCTTCTGCCTGTCTATCGTGAAAAGTACGGTCGAGAGAATCAGAGCCGTGGTCAGGTTGTCGGCTACTGGAGAGATGAAAAAGGCCAGAGTACCAGTAAGCCAGAAGAGCTTTTTGTAGCTGTATCCCTTCGAGACCAGTTTGTACTTCAGGGCTTCGAAGACACCCCTCTCTATGAGGGTTTCGATATATGTCATGGCTACGAAGAGGAAAAAGTATATCTCCGCTATTTCGAGAATCAGTTTGCCCATCTCTTCGTGCAGAGGCTCCGGGTCGAGTCCGTTTAGAGCGTAGTATATGCCGATTATCATAAACATGAAGGTACCGGCGAAGAGTGCCGGTTTGGCTTTGTTTATTTCATATCTCTCCTCGGTGGCTACGATGATATAGGCTAATACGAATACGAGAAGATTGACCACTCCCGCCCATGTGGCGGTCATATCTATGCTTTCATGCATCTTTTTTTTCCTTGCTTGTGTTGTCTTCTATGTAGTGTGAGCCCAGAGACTCTTTACGGGCGAGTGCGGCCTCCACGATGGCGGCGGCGGTATTGAGCCTCAGTTGAAGGAGTCTGCCGATATCTCTGTTTTTTATGTCGTATATGAAGTTTTTGGCTTCGTGCAGGCCTCCGGTGCTTCTGATGATTCCCACATCCTTCCACATGATTTCGCGCAGAGCGTATTTGTACTCTTTGTCATGCTCCTTTTTCAGCTGGGTATCGTAATCTTTGTCGAAAAAGGGTATCTTGTGTCTCACTTCGCACCTGCCGAGTATGTCCTGGGCACATCTTTTGGCGAAGACGGCAGCTTCAAGCAGAGAGTTGGAGGCGAGTCTGTTGGCACCGTGTACTCCGGTACAGGCGGCTTCGCCCGCTACATAGAGTCCGTCCATGCCCGGAATCCTGCCCCTATCGTCACAGGCGATTCCTCCGTTGGCATAGTGAAAGGCCGGAGAGATGGGTACTCTCTGTCGGGGAAGTCTATAGCCCAGTGCCTCGAAGGTATGGCTGATATTGGGAAAGCGCTTGCGAAACCACTCCTCTTCGAACATTGAAAAGTCGAGATAAACCTCCATAGAGCTCTTTCTTCTATAGTCGAAGATGGCTCTGGAGACGATATCCCTGCCGGCGAGCTCCCCTCTCGGGTCGTAATCGAAGAGGAAGCGCCTCCCCTCCTCGTCCACTATCCAAGCGCCTTCTCCCCTCAGCGCTTCTGTGAGGAGCAGTTTTCTCGCATAGGGAGTCTTGACGAATACGGTAGGGTGAAACTGCATGAACTCCATATCCTTGAGCTCGATACCCTTTTCCATACAGATACCGTGTATATCCGCGCTTACGGTTCTGGAGTTGGTATTGAAGGCATACAGAGAGCCTATACCACCGCTGGCTATGATGACATTATTGGCATAGATGGTGGTGGGTCGGTAGTTGACCATGGCTCTTATGCCGTAGCATCTGCCACCCTCTATGAGCAGGTCGTAAACCAGTGTGTTGCGCTGTAAGAGATGGGGATTGTTTCTCATCATGAAGTAGTGCATATATCTGCCGGTGGCATCTCCTCCGGCATGCAGGATTCTGCTCGAGGAGTGGGCCGCTTCGCGCGTATATAGCAGATGTCCGTCTTCCGCTCTGTCGAACTCCATCCCCCGCTCTATGAGATCCTCTCTCAGCTGCATCGACTCCTCGGACATAATTCGCACAATCTCTTTCATATTGTGGAAGGCCCCCGCTTTGAGGGTGTCTTCGATATGAAGAGGTACATCCTTCTCGTCCAGTGCCGTCACTATTCCGCCCTGTGCGTAGAAGGTGTTACACTCCCAAGGAATATCCTTGCATACGACCAGTACTTTCATGGAGGCGGGTAGCTGCATGGCAGCATAGAGACCCGCTATACCGGCTCCTATCACTATTACATCGAATCTCTTCACCGTATTTCGCCGTCCGTAGCGTTCTGTGAAGTCGTCTGTTTCTTGATCGGTGCCATATAGACAGGCTCCGTCTTGTGTCCGCAACCTCCCAGAGCGAGAAGAAGAACGGATGCTATAATTACGCCATGAAAAATGCTGCAACGATAATCGACGCTATTGGATTTCAAGCTCAATACAAACCTCTTTCAAATCATAGATGTTTCAGGAAATTTCTGGAGTTGCTTCCTCCCCGCTTTCGCAAGGCTATCTCCTTCCTTTATATCAGAGACGACAGACTCTATATCGCTCTCTCCCATCCCGGCTACAAAATGGAGCTCAATTATAATAAAGATGTTATAAAAAGCCTATTAACTCCTTTTCGCAGAAGCCAGAAGCAGTGCTCTTTCATGAAGGCCGAGGATGTCATCTTTTTCGTCTCGAAATATGCCCACGACCCCGTCGAAGCCTCCCATGCTCAGAGTGTTCCGCGCTACAGTGAGCTGGCGGATGGAGAGTTCGAGGCGAAGCTCAGCGACAGTGAGCTTGCGGAGCGCTTCGAAAGAATAAGAGAGATTGTAAAAACGATGAAGAGGAGAGGCTGAATGGATAGTGGGTATGAGAAGATAGCCGCCATACTCTCCCGACTGCCGGATTCGCCCGGAGTGTATCGTTATCTCGATGAGAAAGGGAGACTGCTCTATGTGGGCAAGGCGAAGAGTCTCAAAAGGAGAGTCAGAAGCTACTGGAGAACGAGACCGCAACTAAGGCCCAATCCGGATTTGGGAGTGCGGATAGCGAAGATGCTTCGGGAGTGCAGAGAGCTCGATTATATCGTCGTCGATAGTGAAGGGGATGCGCTTATCCTCGAAAATACTCTGATAAAACAGCTCAAACCCAAATACAATATTCTGCTCAGAGATGACAAGACCTACCCCTATATCTATATCGACGAAGCTGTGGACTATCCGCGCTTCGAGCTGACGAGACGGGTCGTGAAAGGGAAGAAAATCAGATATTACGGTCCCTTCCCGAGTGGAGGGAGGGCTCTGCTCGATACACTCTACGAGCTCTATCCCTTGGTACAGAAAAAGGGAAGCCTCAAGGGCAAGAAAGCCTGCCTCTTCCATCAGATAGGGAGATGTCTGGCTCCCTGTGAAGGGAAGATATCTCCCGAAGACTATGCGGTATATGTGGAGGAGGCGAAGAGAGCGATAGAAGAGCGCAGCATACTTGTAGAGAAGCTTCGCGCCCGGATGAGCCTTCTGGCAAAGCAGGAGCGCTTCGAAGAGGCCGCCGCCGCAAGAGACAGGATAGCTGCCATAGAGTCGTTGCAGATACACTCCGATATGGACCTGGCGCGCAGTGCCGATTACGATATCTTCGCCATAGAGGCAGGGGAGGAGAGAGGTGTGGTGAGCAGACTCTTCATCCGCAGCGGCAGACTCTCTTGTACATCCCACTCCTTTTTCGCTTCGTTGGAGAACTACGATGTGCAGGAGGCCTACAGGCAGGCGATAATCTCTTTCTATACGGCGGATATGCCTCATACCTCTTCGCTTATCCTTGTGGCCCATCCTCTCGAAGATACGCAGGAGATAGCCGCGGCAGTCTCCGAAAGGGTGGGGAGGAAGATGCAGATACGATACCCTAGAAGAGGAGTCGGTGTCCGTCTCATAGAGCTCGCTTCGAAAAATGGCCGTGAACTGCTCGCGAAAAGAGCTTCCACGGCCTGGGACGATATGGCGAAGAGGGTGGCACTCCTCTTCTCACTCGAGAGGATTCCCGTCAGGGTCGAAGTTTTCGACAATTCCCATATGGCGGGAGAGGCGGCGGTAGGTGCGATGACGGTATATAACGACGGCGTATGGGAGAAGTCTTCCTATCGTCGATACTCCCTGAGTGCGGCCGACGAGTATCGGCAGATGAGAGAGATGCTCGAGCGCAGAATAGCCGATTTCGACAAAGAACCCCCGCCAGAGCTATGGCTGCTGGATGGGGGCAAGGCGGCGCTCGACCTAGCCCGCAGACTGCTCGATAAAGCCGGTGTGAGGCTCGATTGTCTCGCCATAGCCAAAGAGAAGCTCGACGGCAAAGCGCACCGTGCCAAAGGTGCCGCCGAAGATATCATCTACCATACGGGAGGTATGGAGCGTCTCTCTGCGTCGGATGGAAGGTTGCAGTGGCTTCAGATGTTGCGCGATGAAGCGCATCGATTCGCCCTAAGCTATCACAGAAGCAAAAAGAGAAGAGAGGATAGACGCATATCTCTGCTTCAGAAAAAGGGTATAGGCCCGGCTACGGTAAAAAGACTGCTCGATTTTTTCGGTACTTTCGAAGCCATAGAGAGGGCCGGCTATGAAGAGATAGCCCAAGTGAGCAGCGAGAGAGTCGCCGCCGCTCTCAAAGGGAGAGATACCGAGTGATAGCCACATATACGGAAAATAGAGGAAAGAGTCGATATAATTTGTGACATAAGACTGTTTTAAATAGTTTTAACCTTTGGTATTATAAGATTTGTGATTAATGATGGATATTTCATCTTTGAATCGAGAGAATATTGGAGAGTCAAGGAAAGGAGAAGGAGAGTATGTTTTTCGTTGTCAATCAAAGGGGAGAGATAGTAGCGGCAAGTAGAGATTTTCTGAAGGAGAGTGGCAGTGAGAGTATGGCGGAGGCCGGAAAACTTCTCAAAGAGGGTGCGATAGCCTACGATGAAGAGAATACTCTATTGAAGATTGCTTCACAGGGAGTCGAGTATCCATGCAGCAGAAACGAGATAGTCACGGTGTTGGGGGATTTCACTCTATATCTATATCCGAGCGTGGAGAGAGGCGAAGAGAGTCTCTCTTCTGGACTTGTCGGTGGTGCGACCGCTGCGGCCGCCGCCGGTGTACTTGCTGGAATAGGTGACGAGACTCCGGAGAGTGTCGAAAGCGGGAAGGAAGAGAGAGAGGAGCCTGCGAAGCAGGAAGAAGGTAGCGTCGAGAAAGAGGAGAGCGAAGAGGATCTCATCGATATTTCGGGATTCGAATCCGAATCCCCAGAAGAGGAGAGTGTCGAGGCCGAAGAGGAGGAGAAGGAGAGTGAAGCCGAAGGTACGGAGGATATAGAAGATGAGTTGATGGATCTTCTGAAACTTTCCGATGAAGAGGAGAGTGTGGAAGAGTCCGTAGCCGAAGAGGAGAAGCCTGCCAAGAGCGAAGCTGCGGACGAAGAAGATGAAGAGCTGATGAAACTTCTCGATATCGATTTGCAAAGCTCCGAAGAGAGCGAGGAGGAGCAGATAGATATTTCGCAAATGCTCTCCGTAGAGGAGGAAGAGAAGGAAGAGCTCGACGATATCTTGGAAGAACCATCGTCGATAGAGAGTGGAGTCGATACGGAAGAGTCCGAATCGATAGATGAAGAGGATGAAGAGTTGATGAGACTCTTGAATCTCGACCTCGAAGAGTCCGAAGAGAATGCGAAGGAAGATATATCGAAAATAGAGCCTGTGCAGGAGGAGCGGAGTGTAGAGCCCGCACAGAGTGAAGATGAAGATTTGATGGAAATTCTCGATATTGTACAAGAGCCTTCAACTACCGAGAGTGCGCAAGTTGTCGAAAAAGAGGACTCTTTGCAGGAGGAGGAAGATGAGGAGCTCTTCGATCTGCTCGAGATAAAAGAGTTCGAGGAGGAGAGCACTGCTGCGGTAGAGAGTTCTTCTGGGAAAAACGAGGAAGATGAGGAGCTTATGGAGCTGCTCGATATCAAAGAGCCTGCAGAGGAGGATATGGTCGAAACCAGCGAGAGCTCTTCCGAAAAAGAGAAAGATGAGGAGCTCTTCGATCTGTTCGAGATAAAAGAGATTGAAGAGGAGAGTGGCTCCGAAACAGAGAGTTCTACCGAGAAGGTAAAAGATGAAGAACCTATGGAAGTGCTCGATATCGAGAAGTCTTTGTCGAAGAGAAAGGTGCCTCAAGAGCAGGGTGTATCGGAGATAATCAAATCCTCGCAAGATGAGATGCGTAGTCCTCGGGAAGCTTCGAAAGCACCCGGCAGTGGGGTGGAGGCGCCTGCTGAGAGTGAATCGGTGAAGATAGAGTTGGATATAGATCTGGAGGCTCAGGCTAAAATTCTCGAGGTACCGATAGATGAATACAACTCTCTATTGCAGGATTTCATTTCCGATGCGAGGGAGATGAAGAGCGAATTTACCGACGACTCTTCCGTTCACTCTACAGTATCGATACTCAAAGATGCGATACTTCTGTTGCAACTTGAATCTTTGGAAAAGATACTAAACGATATCGAAAAAGCACCGGCATCGAAGCGAAACTCACTTATTGGTGATTTTTATGTAATTCTCGACAGAATCGAGATGGCTATCGAGAATGGTGAAAGCAGAGTCGAGTTTTCGACAGATACCGAGAACGGGAAAGTAAAAGAGAATATTGCCGAAGGCGTAACACATATACCCGAACAAAAGAGTGATGAGAGACCGAAAAAGCAGATATCCGAATCTCCAAAAGAGGAGCTTGCGGATAAAATCAAGAAGGAGAAGGGAGCTTCCATATCTTCCAAGATGACAGCAGAGGAGATATTGAAAGATTCCAAAGTAATTCCGATAGAGTTCAGTCTCGATGTAGCCTCACAGGAGTTGAGTCTGCCAAAAGATTTAGTATTGGAATTTATAAGTGATTTTGCGAAACAAGGCCACGAAAATATACCTGTACTCATAGAAGCGTATAGAAACGACGAGCTCGACAAACTGCAAAAGACTGCCCATATGCTCAAGGGGGCCGCGAGCAATTTGCGCGTAGAGCAGATGGTAAACAATCTCTATGAGTTGCAGTACGACAACAATATAGATAATGCGCCTAGGAGAATAAAACTCTTTGTGGGACAGCTCATGGGGCTGGATAACTATCTGCAACAGATGAATGCAAAGTAGGAGATTACGAATGAAAATCGTCAACAAATTCAGATTGGCCGGGATTGTACCTTCGGTTCTGCTGCTTTTGGCAGCATTTTATCTGTTATACGAAGCGTATATGGGATATATCAGAAGTCGTTCATTCGAAATCTCGCTGAACAATGCCAAATATATAAACAAGGCACTCGTCGAGATAGGTAAGGAGAGGGGGTTGAGCTCTCTATATTTGGCAATGGGAACGCAAATATACAAAGATGCACTCGACAAACAGAGAAAGAAAACCGATGGTGCCATATCGGCGCTTAGAAGCGAACTTCGAATGAAGGTACAATATGCCTATATCGATAGAGATTATCTAAGAGATGAGCGTATCGTTCCCGATAAAAAAGCGTATCTTTTGGCTATAGAATCTCTATCGGCATTGAAGAAACTTAGAGCAGATGTAGATGATAGGGAAAACAGCGATTTCAATACAGTCGTTTTGGATGGTTTTGAAAGGGTGACGACAACTTCTTTGTTACCCACAGCAAAAGAGTTGCGCAAATTTGCTTCCACACCGAAAGAAGTCGAGATTTCGACAGCTATACAAGAGATATATGAAGCACAGGAGAATATCGGACTAACAAGAGATATAGGTGCATATTTCATTGCAAGAAAAAAGATTTTCGATGATGAAGCGACAGAGGTTTTCGATAGATCGTTTATCAAATCTTTTGCATTCTCTCCGGCAGTAATTACCGATAGTAAAATATCACCATCCATATCTGCCATATTTGCAAATGCCAAAATGAAAGATATAAAAAGAGCGATAACAAAGGAGTATCGCAAGATTGTACAACATATGGAAGATGTGGAGTATGGTATAGATTCCATCGATTGGTTTACAAATCTGACAAAGGCCATCACACTCCATGAGAAAGCGGCTATTGTATGCTACGCCGCTGGTTTCTCAGAAGCCAAGAAAAGTTTGAACTTCTCCTATATAATGGCTATAGGTGCTGGAGTGATAACTCTTATCTCCATGATTCTGCTATATTTGGGTTACAGAGCAGCTAACGATATCGAGAATAATATTTTGGAGTTGAAACATACACTCAAACGGACTGCCGCGGAGATGGAAGAGAGTGAGCCCGAGTATGCCGAAAAGTTCAAGGAGATGGAAAACATCGATTTCGGTACGGCCGAAGGAATACAAAAAGCCTACAAGTTCCTCGAAATGATCATAGAGATGGCCAAGAACGACAAGATTGCCGCCGTCGAAGCCAACGAGGCCAAATCTCTCTTCTTGGCCAATATGTCGCATGAGATACGAACACCGATGAACGGTATAATAGGCTTTACCGAGCTTTTGAAAAATACTCGACTCAACGACGAGCAGAAAGAGTATGCGAATATCATCGAAAAGAGCTCGTCGAACCTTCTGCACATAATCAACAATATTCTGGATCTCTCAAAACTTGAAAACAAGAATGCCGAGGTGGAATATGTCACCTTCGATGTCCATAAAGAGTTCGAGAATGTGATAGAAACCATAGGTACCATAGCTGCCGAAAAAGATTTGGAGCTAAATTATTATATCGATCCACAGATAGGGAAAAAGCTCAAAGGTGATCCTACCAAGCTGAAAGAGATGTTGAACAATCTGCTCAATAATGCAGTGAAATTTACAGAGGAAGGTGGAGAGATCGATGTGGAGATAGAGAAGCTCTCCGAAGCCTCGGATAACAAGATTATGGTCTCTTTCAAAGTCAAGGATACGGGTATCGGGATGTCTGAGCATCAGCTCAAAAAGGTCTTTCAACCTTTTGCTCAAGGCGACGCCGGAATAATGCGTAAGTATGGAGGTACGGGTTTGGGACTTACGCTTACCAAGGAGTATGCCGAACTTATGGGAGGTGAACTGAGAGTAGAGAGTGTCAAAGATAAGGGCTCGACTTTTATATTCGTCGTGCCACTTGAGAGATTCGATGGTGAAGAGGATGTCTATAGGGGAATTTTCAATACCGTCGAGATATGTAGATTTTCCAAGGGTTCCGAAAGTACTCTTAGCAAATATTTCGATAGATATTTCAATTATCTTGGCGCAAAGGTGGATGAGTTCGATTCACTTGCTTCCTACAAACACTTGGATGTCAATGAGCAGTGTGGTATGATTTTGTTCGATTACGACAAGTTGCCGGAGGAGATGTGTGATGAGATGAAAAGCTTCCCCTCCGACAGATTGGTGATACTCGTAAATCCAGCAAGACGGACAGAGATGGAGAGTATGGGCTTTCCCAAAAAGAGTATCCTCTACAAGCCTATAACATACACGAAGCTGATTGATACGCTCAAAGAGTACTCCAAAGAGAAAGAGAACATAGAGAAGAGAGTTTCAAAAGCTCCCTCTTTACCGACAAAGTTTTTAGGCACCGTCTTGGTTGTGGAAGATAATATCATTAACCAGAAGCTTATTAAGAATATTCTTGAAGGTATGGGACTTGATGTGGATATAGCCAATAATGGCTTGGAAGCGTTCGAGAAGAGAAAAAAATCCAAATACGACCTTATCTTCATGGATATACAGATGCCTGTAATGAACGGGGTGGAGGCGACACACGAGATTTTGGAGTATGAGGAGGATGAGAAAATCGAGCATATTCCGATTGTGGCTCTGACGGCGAACGCGCTCAAAGGCGATAGGGAGAGATTCCTCGACGAGGGTCTGGACGAATATATATCCAAACCTATAAATATGTCCGAATTGATATATATCTTGAATAAGTTCATGAGAGACAAAGCTCACTTGGAGATAAACGGTGAGGATATTTCTCTCTCGGAGCCCACTGCGAAGGAGAGTGATGGCGTCGGAAACGAGAGTGTCACTCAGGAGAGAGAAGAGCCGGCAGAGATAGAGAGTGATTCTGCAAAAAGCGTATCGGAGCAGGGAGAAGCCAAAGTTGAAAATAACATTAGCACAGAAAAAGTTGTGCAAGATGATATATCGAAATCTCCCAAGGACGAAGGAGGAAAGATTCTATTGGCCAAAGAGATGGCATTTAGCAGTAAATTCATAGCCAAGAGTTTGGATAAACTCGGACTCGACTACGATACCGTCGAAAGTGTCAAGGATATGAACAGAAAGCTTCTCGGTGGCGGTTACGATATCGTATTGAGTGACGAAAATATGATCAACGGTATATTGAAAAACTATGTGAAAAATAAGGGGGCGACTCTGCTTTTGACCAAAAAGCCGGAAAAGCCCGATGATATCGCTGGCTTACGATATATGGTGATGGAGGGTAGAATCTCCAAAGAGTTGATAGAGGAAACAATTAAGAAAATCAGGGGTGAAAAATGAATTTGAATGTTTTGGTTGTCGATGATGATTTTATCAATAGAAAACTGATCCAAGCTATGCTCAAAAGGCATCCGGATATGTTCGGTGAAATTGTGGAGGCCGAAAACGGTTCCGAGGCTCTTTCGATAATGAAAGCGAGGGGGGATATCAACCTCATACTACTGGATATACTGATGCCTGTTCTCGACGGCAAGGAGTTTCTCAAGATATTCAGAGCCGATGAGGAAAACAGGAAGATACCCGTTATCGTTCTCTCTACGGACGATACTCAAAAAAGTACCGTACTGAGTCTCGGGGCGCAGGATTTTATCATCAAACCCATCAATGAAGATGAACTAATAGATAGAATCAGAAAATGGACATCATAGAAGGGCTTCGTGCTGTGTCGCTCTATTCGGCGGCGACACTTATCTTCTTTTTACAATCTCACTTTTAATCCGCTTTGCCGGAAATGTGTGAGAGCCTAAGCCGTCAAAAACTCTCCACCTCAAAGGCCTTGCCAAAAGCGTGTCGGCTTTTACAGTCGTTCAAAAGTTGTATCGGCTACCTCTTTGTAGCTTTTGCATTTCAATCTTGTTTCTATTTTATATCCTCCATGTCTCTGCTCTTTCTAAGTTCTTGCATTATATTCTGTGTGGCTTTCCGGGCTTACAAGAGTAGAGAGTCTTGATATTTTGGACTATCTGCAGAAATGTGTTATACTCGAAGATATTTTGGATAGTGGGGGAGTGTGATGTACGAAGATAGAAACGAAATCAAACTGCAAAAGAGTGAAGAGATGATTGTCTTGGCTGTCGAAATGTATGAGGCTATCGGCATGTTCGTAAAGCTTTTCGACAAATTGTTGCGGAGGGAGAGGATAGATAACTACTCGATAATAGTGTGCGAATCCAAGTTTGCCGATTTTGGGGAGTTTCTAAAAAAAGAGAAGAGACGGAGTGATATTTTGGTGTCTATCGAAGCCAAAGGGGGGCTATATGCTCTCATATGTCCGCAGACGGAAGCCGATGGGGACTACTATTTTTTCAAGAGACTTTCTGATGAACTCTATCGCGCACATTCCGAGGAGATAAGGGCGGCGGTGCTTTCCGTATCGGCTGGTCTCGATGATATTTGGGATTGCATAATAGATATCATGGATGCCTATATCGAGTTGAAATTCGACGATAAGATACAAGATATCGTTCTCAAGACGAGGAGATAGGATGCTGAACAAACCTCGCTTTGGTATTTTGCGAAATATCGGATACTCATTGCAAGGGATGAGAGATGTCCTCAGAAGTGAATTCTCCTTTCGGATACAAGTTACGGTGATAATACTGCTTTCCATGCTACTAATGGCTGTAGATATAGGATACTGGGAGAGAGCGGTATTGATACTCTCCATGCTTCCAGTACTTATTGCGGAGGCTCTAAACAGTGCCATAGAGAGAGTGGTCGATCTTGTCACGAAGGAGCATCACGAATTGGCGAGACAGGCCAAGGATATAGGTGCGTTCGCCGTACTTCTGGCTTTTCTTTTCGCCCTAATTACTTGGCTTTTCGTCATTTCGTCGCATATCCTCGATATGAATTAGTCTATCAAAGTAAGGAGAAAAGATGAAAGAGCAAACTATCGTCATACATGAAGGCTACGAAAAAAAGAGCGATGGTGCCATGGCCGTGCCTATCTATCAGACAACCGCCTACGAATTCGAAAATGCCGAACATGCCGCCAGACTCTTCGAACTTGAAGAGAATGGAAATATCTATACGAGGCTGATGAATCCCACTACGGATGTTTTCGAAAAGAGATTTGCCAGTCTCGAGGGGGGAGTGGCGGCAATCGCGACGGCAAGCGGTATGAGCGCCATCTTCTATGCCATCGCCAATGTAGCGCAGGCAGGAGAGAATATAGCGGTGGCGAAGCAGGTCTATGGAGGTACAACCACCCTAACAGGCCATACGCTCAAACGCTTCGGTATCGAGGCCCGCTATTTCGATATTCACAATCCTGAAGAGTTGGAGTCTATCATAGATGACGATACGAGGCTCATACTCTTCGAGACAATAAGCAATCCAAGCATAGATGTCGCAGATATAGAGAGAATCGTGGAGATTGCCGACAGACATTCCATTATCAGCTGTACCGACAATACGGTGGCTACGGCGATTATCTGCAAACCTATTCTCCATGGGGTCGATCTGGTAGTACACAGTGCCAGCAAATATACTACCGGCCAGGGACTCGCCATCGGCGGTATCATAGTCGAGAGTGCCTCTCTATCCGCCAAGATAGAGGGGAACGAAAGATATCGCCATTTCAACGAACCCGACGCCAGCTATCACGGTCTGATATATACCGAGCTGGATTGGGCTCCCTTCACGGCCAGAGCGAGACTCTCCCTGCTCAGGGATCTTGGAGCCGCTCCCAGCCCTTTCAATTCGTGGCTCTATATTCAGGGGCTGGAGACTCTGCCCCTTAGAATGGTACAGCACTCCCAATCCGCACTGGCCATAGCCGAATATCTCTCATCGCACCCCCGAGTAGAAAAGGTCAACTATCCGGGACTTACCGACGATCCCAATCATGAGATGGCCAAGAGATATTTCAAAGATACGATGTGCAGCGGTCTGCTCAGTTTCGAAGTGCGTAGCAGAGATGAGGCCCAGAAGATAGCGGATAGTCTCGAGATATTCAGTCTCGTAGTGAATATCGGCGACAGCAAGTCGATAGTGACCCACCCCGCGAGTACCACCCATCAGCAGTTGAGTG
Source organism: uncultured Nitratifractor sp. (assembly GCA_913054475.1). Taxonomy (GTDB): domain Bacteria; phylum Campylobacterota; class Campylobacteria; order Campylobacterales; family Sulfurovaceae; genus Nitratifractor. The sequence continues at coordinate 13,316 of CAJXJF010000002.1, read as the reverse complement.
CACAAGAGTTGAAAGCTGCCGGTGTGCCAGAAGGATTGATCCGTCTGAGTGTAGGCCTAGAAGATGCGGAAGATCTCATAAAAGATCTCGATAGAGCCTTATCGTAGTCGATATCGAACTCTATCTGGAGCTTTTGTTCTGCGTCACGATTTCGGAGATATCGACAAGTACCTCCGTCCTTCCGCTTTTATCACTGGAGATACTTACTGCTATGTTCAATCTCGAAGAGAGTTTTCTCACGATATTCATACCCATACCTCTACCCACCATATCGAAAGCCTCTCTATAGAATCTCGAGAATATTTTGTCGGGATTTTCTATCTCCCTCCCTCTGTTGACGATATGGAGTCTCTTTTCATCTCTTTCGAGAAAAATCTCGACTACACCGCCAGCCCCACTATATTTGGCGGCATTTTCGAGAATATTGTCCAGCACTCTCTGAAAGGCTCTTCTCTCACACATGAGTGTCAGAGGCTCCACGGCATAGCTGAACTCTATAGAAGGGTATGACGAAGAGAGCAGTTCCGTTCTCTCTCTCAGGAAGCTCAGGAGATCGAAACGCTCCTGCTCCTTTTCTCTCCTCTCGAGCTCCTCTCTGAGGTGTTGTTGTAGCTGAAGTATGCTCTCGACCCCCTTCTCTATCCGTTTCAGCTCTTTGCTCTCTTGTATTTTCGCGGCCAGCAGGGAGCTGTTGAGCCTGATTACGGAGAGAGGAGTATTGAAGTCGTGGAGAATATCGGCGGCGAACTCCTCGGTCAATCTCAGAGCCCTTCTTAGAGGTTTGAGAGAGTATAGAGCGAAAAGTAGAGCCAAGGCAGAGGCGAGTATCAGCAAGATGATATATTTTATCAGCAGCGGAGTGACGATATCCAAGTATCTCTCCCGATAGTTCCTCTCGACAAGTCTGATGCGCAGAAGATAGTTATCCGAGCCCGGTACTTCGAAATCGGCATAGAAATCACCGTTCTCTCTAAAGAGCCCTCCCGTTTTCGTAAGAGACTTCTCTATGAAATCATAGCTATATTCACTACAGTCGAGCTCATAGCTGCAGAATCTCATATGCTCGTAGATATCCTTTTGCATGTTTCTCATCTCTTTGTCGTATTCGAAATAGAGAAGCAGCGTTATGAGAGAGAAGAGAGATAGGAAATAGAGAGCGAAACTCTTTAACAGAGCCTCTTTTTCAGCACTTTTCAAGTATATACCCCACGCCTCTTACGCTTTTGATGGGAAGGCCTGTCTCTTTTTTGAGCTTGTTCATAGCCACTCTCAGGGCTACATCGGAGTGTGAGCTCAGAGAGTCCATAAGCTCGGATTTGTCCACGACACTGTTACCCGAGGAGATGAGTTTGTAGAGCAAAGAGCCGAGCAACTCGCTCAAGACCACTCTCTTTTGCGGGCACTCCAGTATTCTGGAGTCGCTATGATAGATACAATCCCCGCATAGCAGACTCTTTTGCCCGGAACTCTTCTTGTCGAATCTGGCTCTAATCCTGAGCAGGAGCTCTTCCGGGAAAAACGGCTTTTTGATATAGTCGAAGCCACCGCTCGAGAAGCCATCTCTGACCGAGTCGAGGTCCACTCTGGCACTGATGAAAAAGGCGGGAGTTTTATCTTCGCCTTCTCTAAGCGCTCTGAGCAGTTCGGTCCCCTCCATATCCGGTACTCCGATATCGAAAATGTAGAGGTCGAATCTCTCTGAAAAGGTGGCATCTATCACCTCATCCGCTCTTTGGCACCAGAGAATTTCGTAGCCCTCATCCTCCAGCATATCCTTTATGGTCTCTCCGAGTACTTCGTCATCTTCGAGTAGTACAATCTTCATTCCAGCGCACCCTTAGAAAGTGTATCCGATACCTATCGAAAATCCCCCGTCGTAATCGAGTCCCTCTACACCGTACATAGTCGATGAGTTGAGGTACCAGTTTTCATCCACCATATAATAGAAATAGGCGCTCATCGTCTCTTTTCTTCCGCTCCCCTCGTACTCTTCGCTTGAATATGCATAGCTCGTACTGAAGTAGAGTCTGTCGGTGGCGAAAATACCCAGACCTCCATAGATAGTGTAGTTGTCTTTCAAAAGGTAGTAGTCGTCGTCTATACCATTGAATCTATATACGGCTCCGAAATATGGATTGAGATTTTCATGTATATAAGAGAGATTCATCGACACTCCGGCATCTATCCTTTCGGATATATCGCCTTTGCCCTGCAGGGCGGGAAAAACCAGACCTGCCCCCATCTTCAGGTCGAGCTCGTCGCTCAGGTCTATTTTGTAGTAGCTCCAGACTCTCGTATCGTTGATGGCGCTATCGAGGGCGCTGAAGAGAGATATGGAGAAATTTTCGTAGCTATATACTCCCTGTACGGTGGCATATGTTCTGTCGTCGTAGTGGCTGACTCCCAGAGAAATATCCAGACCGTGCAAAGAGGAGTGTTTTTTTTCTCTCTTCTCTTTCGGACTCTGCATATCTTCATTCTCTGCGAGAGACTCTACGCTACATCCTCTCTCATCCACTATGTCACTGAATGGAGTATTGGGGCAGATATCGATACGGTCGTCCACACCGTCGAGGTCACTGTCGATATATTTTGCCGTTTGGGCATAAATCAGCGATATACAAAAGAGTGGTAGAAATATAAATCTTGTTATCTTCAATCTCTTCCACCTCTTGTAGAACTCATATCGACCCTGACCGGGGCCGCTTGGGGCTGCGAGTTGGTGAGAGTCTCACTGTGTGACTGCACCGTGATGCTCGAAGATATATCGACACCGTGTCGTATAGTCTCCTGCTCCACTTTGTGCGAAATCTGAATACCCTTTTGGAGAGTCTCCTGCTCCACTTTGTGCAAATCCGCAGTGGGAAGACTCTTTTGCGGAAGCTCTTTGACCATATCCTTCGTCTCGGGGAGGGTGGGCGAAGCTGTTTTTTCCGAAATATCCACACTCTTGTCGGGGAGCTTCATCTTCGGGATATTCGGAGCGACGACCACATCGCCTGTCGCCGTTTTGTCGGGTATATCCACGGGAGTATCGATATGCTTCGCAATATCTGTAGCATGACTGTTTTGCTCTATCAGACTCTCAACGCTTTTTGGATGGTGGGGAACTTTGTCCATATCGTGTGCCATACCCGTAACGGTATGAGGAACGACACTCTCCACTCTTTTATGCAAAGAATTTCGGGGTTTTGCATGTGAGGGAATGCCTCTTTCTCCCTTTTTTCCGCCGGCTATCCTACTGCGAAGTTTTCTAACGGCCCTTATTCTCTCTTCTCTCTTCATACGGAAGATTTTTCTTTTGAGCCTGTTCATCAGCTTCACTCTCAAAGCGGGGGGAGCGCTCTTTATCCTAGCTATCTCCCTGTCGATATCCGACGCGGCAGAAGAGGTGTGGATTATGGATACGAAAACGATAATCGCTGTCAAATATTTCAATTTCTCTATATTCATAGCGATATTCTAACTTCTCTTTGTTAGTGTTGTATTAGCCATATCGTCATCTTTCCTTTGCTATCCAATCCGCTTTCGCCCCTTTTTCCAATCTTGCAAGCCCCCGCACACTATTGCGGTACTTCCGATTCGTGGATTGTAGCAGTACAAACTTATAAAAAAGTGGATTTGCACTATCCCAAATCCCGAAACAGAAAACAAAAAATAAGTGAAAATGCCGCAGAATACAGGAAGAGAGACCGACAGAAGTCCACTTGCCACTTTCGGCTATCAGGTGGGGCTCCTGATGGGAGTTGGAGTATGACACAGATCGTTTCAAATTTCACTGAGACAAAGAGTACAAAAGGACACTTGAGTCCCCAAGCCGGTGAAGCCATTTAAAGCCTGTTTGTCTTTGTGACAGACATCTGCCCCAGCCTCAAAGCAACAAGGCTTGCAAGCCATATACCTTCATTCAGCCGCTGTCAAGCACAGGTAGATACCTCGAAGATATCCGCATGATCGCTTCAGACAAGACATTGCGCAGACTACCTTGGTATCAATAGTGTACCTACAGCACAAAGCATAGGCAAATAGTCAAAAAGAGACGGTACAAACAAGCATAATGCTATAAGGAAGATTAACCATATCTATCCTGCTTAAACACCATCTTTGCAGAATCGATGTTCCTTGAGTGATATAAGGGTATAATATCTCTTTATGGGGTCAAAGAGGGTCTAAAGGTCATTCTCTGCGAATGGGTGAATTTAAAAAAGGAGTCATATGGCATTGGCCGTAATGTGTTCGGGTGGTGATGCGCCCGGAATGAATGCAGCTGTAAAAAAATTCGTCGATTATACGCAAAAGAGAGGGGAGAGACCCTTTCTAATCTACGATGGTCTCGAAGGATTGATAGATGGTAGAATAAAAGAGGCGGAGTTTGCGGATGTCGCCGGTATTCTTCATAGAGGAGGCTCCATAATCCGCTCCTCCCGTTCGAAGCGTTTCTACGAGGCGAAATATAGAAAGATGGCTCACGACAATCTGAAGAGATACGGGATAGACGGACTCGTCGTACTTGGAGGAGACGGCTCTTTCCGTGCTATGGAGCGATTCTGGGAAGAGTACGATATAAACTTCGTCGGAATTCCGACCACCATAGACAACGACATCTACGGTACGGAGTACTGCCTCGGGGTCGATACGGCTCTAAATACGATACGGGAGGCTCTCGACAAGATATACGATACCGCTTCGACCTTCAACAGGGCTTTCGTAGTGGAGGTGATGGGTAGAGACTGCGGCTATCTCGCCGCCATATCCGCCATAAGTTCGGGTGCGGAAATCTGCATCATTCCCGAAGTGGATTTCAACAGAGCCGTGGTGGAGAAGAGATTGCGCTACGAGCTGGAAAACGGCCGAAGGTATATACTCGCCATCGTGGCCGAGGGAACGGGAATGACACAGGAGATAGCCCGATGGCTCTCGGACGATATGGGAATGGATACGAGAATAACCATACTCGGACATATCCAGAGGGGCGGGATTCCGAGCTCCTTCGATAGAATGATGGGATTCGAATTCGCGATTCAGGCGGTGGAGCATCTGCTTGGAAGCAAAAATTCGAACAAGGTCGTGGTATGGAACGAGGGGAGTTTCGGACTACTCGATATAGAGACGGTCGTAAACAATAAAAACAGAGTCAATCCCTATCACCTCAGCATGCTGAATGTACTGGATTGAAAAGGAGAAAGAGATGATAAAGAGTACCAGAAGAGCTTCGAAGGTCTGGGTCACCTTCACTGTCGATGCGAAGAGTGCGGAAAAAATATATGTAAAGGGTAGCTGGGACGACTGGAAACCCAAAGAGATGAAACGAAAAAAGAGTGGAGAGTTCTACCTCACGAAGGTCTTGCCTGCCGGAGAGTGTTTCGAATTCGGTTATCTCGATGACGGGGGGAGATGGTTTGCCGACGACTCTCTCGAGACCGTAGAGAGCCCTTTTGGGAGTACGAATTCGCTTTTGAAGCTATAAGCCTACATCTGCAAAAGCCCTCTGAGAGTCTCGTAGAATGGATAAAAACAAAAACCGGAAAGGATTGCCAATGAGTAGAAAAGTCAAAGCTGTCATGATGGCGGGAGGATTCGGCACCAGAATCCAGCCGCTGACCAACTCGATACCCAAACCGATGCTGCCTGTCGTGAATCTCCCGATGATGGAGCATACCCTAGACAAACTCATACAAAGCGGTGTCGATGAGGTGGTCATACTGCTCTACTACAAGCCTGAGGTGATAAAAGAGTACTTCGGTGACGGAAGCCGCTATGGGATAAAAATCCACTATGTCCTGCCCGACGACGACTACGGTACGGCAGGTGCGGTAGGTTTCGCAAGAGAGCACCTCGACACCACCTTCATGATTGTCAGCGGAGACCTGGTGACCGATTTCGACTTCGATGCCATCTTCGAGCACCACTTCCAAAGAGAGTCGAAGTTGACGATAACTCTCACTTCCGTGGAAAATCCCCTGCAGTTTGGTGTGGTCATAACCGACGAGAACGGTAAGATAGAGAAGTTTCTCGAAAAGCCGAGCTGGGGAGAGGTCTTCAGCGACACCATCAATACCGGTATCTACATAATCGAGCCGGAAATCCTCGACTATATACCGGTAGGGGAGAATTTCGATTTCGCCAAAGATCTCTTCCCTCTGCTGATGAAAGAGGGTATCGACCTTCTGGGCTACGATGCCAAAGGTTACTGGCGGGATGTAGGCAATCCGGACAGCTACAGAGAGGTTCACGACGACATACTCAACGGCAGACTCGATTTCAGGATTCCCGGAAAGGTTGTCGACTATCCCGACGGCAGACTCTATATGACGGGTGATGATATAGATATAGACGAAAGTGTCGAGATACTGGGAAATGTGGTAGTGGGCTCGGGGGCGAAGATAGGCAAAGGATGCAAGCTTCACAACTGTGTGATAGCTGAGCGTACCGTAGTGGAGGAGGAGTGTAAAATAAGAAACTCCGTACTCTGGCACGATGCGAAAATAGGCAGAAAGTTCGTCCTGGACAACGGTGTGATATGCAACGACAATGTGATAGAGGACAATGTAAGCGCCAAAGCGGGTCTGATACTGGCCGAGGGCTGTCATGTAGGCAGACTGGCCCGTTTCGACCAAGATGTGACCATATGGCCGCACAAGGAGATAGAGCCTGCCTCCATAGTGAGCCACAATGTGGTATGGGGAAGCAGATACAAAAACTCCATATTCCAAAACGGCAGTGTGATAGGTACGAGCAATGTCGAGCTCAGCTGCGAAATGGTTACGAAACTCGCCGAAGCCTTCGCCAGTGAACTGCCCGTAGGCTCCACCGTGATAGTGGGCAGAGACCACGGCAAAAGCTCCCGTATGCTAAAGAGAGCCTTTCTGGGAGGCATACTCTCAGCCGGTGTGAATGTACTGGATGTCAAGAGTGTTCCCCCCTCCGTACTCAGGCATACCCTCTCCCACTCCCCCTCTATCATAGGTGGAGCCTATTTCAGAAGAAACATAGACGACCCGACCGCCACCGAGATAAATTTCTTCAATGAAAACGCACTTCGTATAGATACGAATACGGCCAAATCGATAGAGAAATCCTTTTTCAACGAAAAGTTCAGAAGGGTCGAATTCAACAATATTGGCGAAATCAGGGAGAGTCTGCACTTCCGGGAATGCCACGACTACCGCAGCGACCTGATAAGGCATATAGACAAAAAGGCTCTGCACAACAAGGCGGTGAGGATAGCCGTGGATATGATGAAGGGAATAACGGGCGATATAATGCCCGACATTCTCGAAGAGTTGGGGCTGGATGCCATCACTCTGAGACCACAGAGCCACAGCAACTCCCTCGCTTCGATAAACTGTGTGCAGGAGAAGGCCATAGGCGAACTGCAGACCATCGTCACGGCACTCAAGCTCGATGCCGGTTTCATCATCTACCCAGGCGGACAGAGAATGGCTTTCGTGGGAGACAAGGGGAGATATTACGACAAGATAAAAGCTCTGCCTATCGTTTTGAAACTACTCGATCTCGAAGGTGCAAGAGTGGGCAGGAAGATGAAGGTCTTTCTCCCAACCTGGGCCCCCGACCTGATAAGCTACGACAACCTCGAAATAGAGCTTGGCATCTACAACAACTTCAGAGCCGAAAAGCTCAGAGAGTACGACCTCGTCGCCACGATAGACGGCAACTACGCCTTTACCCAATTCCAGCTCCACAGAGATGCCATGTTCGCCACTCTCAAGATAATAGAGATGCTCAATCGTCATGATACTTCGATATCCGAGATAGCGGACAATATAGAGTCGTTCTACTATCGTATGGAGCATATCCCCTGCCCACAGGCCCTCAAAGGCAAAATGATGCGTAAATTCCTCGAAGCCTCCAGAGGCAAGAAGAGCTCCACCATCGACGGAGTGAAGATATGGGAGAGTGAGAGCGACTGGATACTGATGATACCCGATTCATACAGCGACCGACTCAATCTCTATATACAGGCGGCCAACGAGAAGGCGGGAGAAGCCATAAGAGAGAGATACCTGTCGGCAATCGAAGAGTGGATGAACGGATAGATGCCCGTCAGACTCAATTTCCTCTGGCATATGCACCAGCCGGACTACAGAACTCCGGATGGTCATATAGAGATGCCGTGGGTCTTTCTCCATGCCATAAAAGACTACTACGATATGCCGTGGATTCTCTCCACCTTCCACTCTCCGAAGGCGACCTTCAATCTCACACCGTCGCTGATGGAGCAGCTGAGAATATATGAAAGGGACTGGAGAAGAGACAGATTTCTCTCTCTCTGGATAGAGGAGCCCTCCACACTCTCTGCTGCAGAGAGGGAGTGGGTGTTGAGAATATGTCGTTCGTCCCGGTACGATACGATGGTGAAGCCTCTTGCCGCATTCGCACAGCTATACGACAAAGAGTCTCTCGACGATGCTCAATTGCTGGATATGGAAGTACTCTTCATACTCTCGTGGTGCGGCAACTATCTGAGAAGAAACTCTACGGTGGTGAGAGAGCTTATAGGCAAAGGCTCGGGATTCGACTCCTCCGACAAGAAGAGACTGCTCGACGAACTGCTCTCTTTCATACCTAGCATTCTGCCCTTCTACGGACTCCTGCAGGATATGGGCAGGATTTCGGTCTCGACCACTCCGCTCAACCACCCTATCCTTCCGCTGCTCATAGATATGAAAAACGCCTCCATATCCAATCCTCATACGCAGATACCGGCAAATCCGGTCTCTTTGGAGGATGATGCGAGAGAGCAGATAGACAGAGCGCTGAAACTATACGAAGAGATATTCGGCAAAACCCCCGGCGGTTTCTGGCCTGCCGAAGGAGCGGTGGACGAGAAGAGTCTCGGACTCTACCGTGAGTACGGATTGGGATGGGTCGCTACGGACGAAGCGATACTTCTTCGTTCTCTCGAGAGCGACGATAGGTCGCTCATATACGAGAGATACTCCTACGAAGGTCTCCATATCGCTTTCAGAGATCACGCACTTAGCGATCTCATAGCTTTCAGCTACAGATACAAAGACCCCATAGAGGCCGCTTCCGACCTCCTCTCCCATATAGAGAAGATAGGTCGAAGCGCTGAGGGAGACAAAACGGTCTCCATCATTCTCGACGGTGAAAACGCCTGGGAGTTCTATCCCAACAATGGGATGGATTTCTTCGAGGCACTATATAGTGCTCTGGAGAGTCACGACACTATCGAGACGGCGACGATGGACGAGCTCTCCCGTCTTCCCTCGAAAGAGCTCGAGAAGCTGCATCCCGGCTCCTGGATCTACGGTACCTTCGATACCTGGGTGGGAGCTCCCGAAAAGAACAGAGCCTGGGAGCTCATCTTCCAGACCCACTCCGACTATATGCATCACAGAGAGAGGCTCGATAGTGAAACGAGGGAGAAGATAGGCGAAGAGTTTCTCATCGCCGAGTGTTCGGACTGGTTTTGGTGGTATGGAGACGATCACTATACCGAATATTCCGAAGAGTTCGATTCTCTCTTCAGAGAACACCTCATGAAGATATACGAATATATGGGTATGGCCGCTCCTTCGAGTCTCTTTCGTCCAATCTCCCGCAAGGGAGACCTTCATGCGATAGTGATAGAGCCCAGATTCGCCATCACCCCTCTCGTCAACGGAAGGGTGGAGTCGTTTTTCGAGTGGCTGGGCAGCGGAATGATAGATGAATCGAAACTCTTTTCGACCATGGACAGGGTCAGGGGACCCATAGAGACTATCCACTGGGGAGAGGACAGTGAAAATATCTATATCAGACTCGATGGAGATATGAAGAGTTGGGATAGAATCGACCTCTATGCAGAAGAGACAAAAGAGAGTTTTTCGATAGAGAAAGAGGCGAAATTTTCCGACGGATATATCCGGGCCGCCGTTGATGAGATAGTCGAGATAGCTATCGACAAGAGGCTCTTTTCCGGAAAGGAGAGAGCGACTTTGAGGCTGGAGATGATAAAAGAGGATATTCCCGTACAGACTCTGCCCGGGAGCGGAGAGCTCACGATAGAGCTGAAAAAGAGAGAGTGTAGAGACTGGTTCGTATAGTCTCTATTCCAAGAGCCAAAGAGATAAGGAGATATTTTGGAAAAGAGGAGTGTGCTTCTATTCGGTATCCATATGCACCAGCCGGTGGATAATTTCGATGAAACGATAGAGAGAGCCGTAGAGAGCTGTTATGCGCCGTTCTTCTCCACGATGAAGAGCTTCGGGGGCTTCAGATTCAGTCTCCACTGCAGCGGATGGCTGCTACAGAAGATAGCGTCCGGGTACCCCTCGCTTTTCGAAGATATGAGAGAGATAAGCGCACGGGGCGATATAGAGTGGATAGGAGCGGGCTACTACGAACCCATACTGAGCTCCATCCCCTCCAAAGACAGAGTCGGCCAGATAGAGATGCTAAACACTCTTCTGGAAAAGCTCTTCGGCAAGAGGGCTTGCGGGCTGTGGCTGACTGAAAGGGTGTGGGAGTCCTCTCTCGTATCGGACCTCGTGAAAGCCGGTATGAAATTCAGCATGATCGACGACTACCACTTCCTCGCATCGGGCTTCGAGCAAGAGAGACTCGACGGCTACTACTTCACGGAGGATTCCGGAGAGAAGATAGCCCTCTTCCCCATATCTCGGAAACTTCGCTATGCGATACCCTTCGAAAGTCCCAAAAGCTCCATAGAGGCCATCAAGGAGGCCGGAAACTCCGCGAATGGAGCCGCCATAATCTTCGATGATGCAGAAAAGTTCGGGATGTGGCCCCGCACCCACGACTGGGTCTATGGCAGAGGCTGGCTCGAAAAGTGGCTCTCTTCGATAATGCAGGACGAAGAGATAGTCACTATGCACTACAGCGAATATCTCGAGAGTCACAGGGCCAGAGGTATAGCCTATCTGCCCAATGTCTCATATTTCGAAATGGGTGAATGGAGCCTCGAAGCCGACGATGCCGTAAAACTCGAAGAGTATCGCGACAAAATGGGTGAAGAGCTCTTCGAAAGCGAAGGTGTCAAGTTTCTCAAAGGTGGTATCTGGAAAAACTTCTTCGTCAAATATGAAGAGTCCAACAGACTTCACAAGAGGATGCTCGAACTCTCCGGCAGAAAGTATAGAAGTGCGGCATACAAAGATGCACTCTACCGACTGCAGACCAACGATGTCTTCTGGCACGGGGTATTCGGAGGGCTCTATCTGCCCAATCTCAGAGACAACGCCTACAGATATCTGTGCATCTGCGAAAATATCCACTACAAGGATAGAGAGGCTATAGAGCTTTACGACTGCAATATGGACGGCTACGATGAGGTCAAAGCGGTCAGTGCGGATATGATAGCACGCTTCGACAGCGCCAACGGCGGACAACTGGTGGAACTTTTACACCGTAAAAGCCTCTTCAATTTCCAGAATGTACTCAGACGCCGCAAAGAGGCCTATCACGAAAAGATTCTCCGCGCCGAAGATGCAGAAGAGGAGAAGGCACATACAGATGATTCGATAGATACGATACATACGGCCAATGCGAAGGTGAGCGATGAAATCAGAGAGGCTCTCATCTACGACTGGTATCCCAAAAACTCCTTTATCGACCATATCAGCGACGACTCTCTCAATCTCGAGAGCGTAAGAGAGTGCAGATTCTGGGAGTATGGTGATTTCGCCAACCAGCCCTTCGTCTGCAGAGTGGACGAGGGGTCGATAGAGTTCGTCAGAGAGGGTGGAATATACTTCGACAGAAGCTGGCGTACGATACTTAAAAAACGCTATGAGATTGAGGATAACAAGATAGCCTTCACAATCGACCTGCATAGCGAAAGTCCCGAGAGATACATATACGCTCTGGAGTTGAATCTACACTTCGCGGATATCTCTGAAGTGGAGATAGACGGAGTGCCCTTCGCCGAAGAGAGGACTATCGAAGGTCTGGATAGTTTCACACTCCACGACCCCTACACAGCTACACGAATACGCTTCGAAAGCGGGATGAGCTTCACACTCTACGCCTGCGCTCTACGCACGGTATCGCAGAGTGAGGAGGGGTATGAGCTGACGACACAGGGAATGACCCTGATGCTGGCCTTCCCTTTCCACAAAAGTTCTCTGATAGAGGGGAAGATGGAGATAGAAGATGTCTGATATACGCTACGACCTGATTCACGACGAATATGTCATCATAGCGCCCGAAAGATTGAGGCGTCCGGACTGCTTCTTTATCGATGCCGACAGCCGGAAGCCCGGAAGAGACGATAGAGGGAAGTGCCCCTTCTGTCCGGGAAACGAAAAGATGACTACAAAAGAGATTTTCTCCATCAGAGACTCCGGAGAGCCCGACACTCCCGGATGGAGGACGAGAGTGGTACCCAATCTCTACAAGGCGGTGCAGATAGAGAGCCCCTGGCGGAGTGAAGATGCCGGGCTCTACGAAAAGTGGGCTGGTTTCGGAGCTCACGAGGTCATAATAGACACCCCCGAACATAAAGAGAGGATGGATGGGTGGAGTTTGCAGGAGTATGGAGACTGGCTCAGGACACTGAGATACAGAGTGATGGAGCTACGCAAGGATATCAGACTCGTACATATGTCGATATTCAAAAATCACGGTCACTACGGCGCCGCCACCCAGAGCCATCCGCACACCCAGCTCATAGCTCTGCCGGTAGTGCCGAAAATGAAGAGAGAGTCTTTGAGACACGCCCTGTACTTCTATAGAGAGCATGGCAGAAGCCGCTACGCCACCGTCATAGGCAAGGAGCTTCATGAGCGGGAGAGAGTTGTATGCGAAAGCGGCAGATTCGTCGCTATCTGCCCTTTCGCTTCCGCCTTTCCCTTCGAAGTGGCCATCTACAGCCTCGAAGAGAGGAAGATATCTCTCTCGGAGTTCGACGACGGAGATATCGAAGAGCTCTCCGAAATACTCTCCGAAGTTTTCGAAGCTCTATATCTGCAGCTGGGGAATTTCGATTTCAACATACTCTTCGATATACCGCCTCTGCAGAAAAACTACGCTACGGAAGAGTTTTTCGACGACCTGCCCGATATATGGAGATTTTCTATAAGGATCGTCCCCAGAATATACCGTATGGGCGGTTTCGAGCTCGGAAGCGGAATGATGATAAATCCGGTGGCACCAGAAGAGGCAGCCAAGCTTCTTCGAAAGGACACAAAGAGTCGATAGCCCTCCCCTGCTCTATGCAAGATTCTTCCGGCGACTAAAGTCGCCGCCCCTATAAAGGTTTAAACTCATATCGCCATTTTGGGGCCGCGACTTTAGTCGCGGATTCAACACAAAAGTTCATACAAGCTTAC
>CAJXJF010000001.1 GCA_913054475.1 uncultured Nitratifractor sp. | reverse complement strand
TACAGATGGTAGATGGACTTTCGCTTTCCATTTCGATGGCGAGTTCTATGGACTCTGACGCCGAATCCGCGACTGAAGTCGCGGCCCCAAGTAGATGGACTTTTGCTTTTTAAACTAAACCATCTGAAAAATCAACCCAAAAATGATAAAACAATGCAATCTCCAATCAGGCAGCAGATAAGGACCTGTTGCTCGTTTCGAACACTACTGTTTTCGACAGCCTGCGCGATTTTGGCGGCGGAGAAGATGTAGAGAATACGACTCAGCTCTTTGTCTCTATCGATCTCTATCTTGAGTGGTTGAAGACTATCGCACGGTACTTTGACCACACTGTCGCTATCTGACAGCCAAATACGGCAAATGGTTTGATCCCATAGTATTTGTCTATCTATGGCTTTACAGGGACTATTGTAGGTTGTGCTGTATTGCCAATTATCATCCATCGACTTCCCGCCAAATTGTCACTTTAAATATGTTTCCATCCTTATCATCCTCAAAATTGATGTGAGGGTATGCTTTTAGAGCACGCACTATTCCACTACCCAATCCTCTATAAGGAAGTATCTTGGTTGCGAACGATGCCAAAATAGGATTTCGAATATTCGAATTTCCACTTTTTATATTCTCAATCGTCAAATGATTTGGAAGATGACCTGGGCTTACAATCTCCACCCTGTTGGAAAATGCGAAGATTCGAATTGGTGCCGAGATAAAGTAGTCCCTATGGATCAAAGCGTTGGCGATCAATTCTTCGAAGACAATGGGGGGAATTTCCAGCTCACCCACCGAATTAACACCTCGATCTCTTTGAATATGTCTTAAATTAGCATGAATGAAACTTTTACTCTCATGAAATTGTGTTTCGATCTTTCCTTCGATATCCCGACTGTCGAGATATTCGCTTTCATGAAAGTCGTTTCCAGGAAAAGCTACGGCTTTGACTATGAACATTGGAAGTTTGAAATTGGAATTTTTGGCAAACAGCAATGTTCCGGCAATATTCAACATCCCATCTTTCATCAGATTCATATTGTGCAAAATCTCATTCAGCGGGATCTCTTGATCTTCGAGCCGCTCATCGAAATTTTTCTCGAAAAATTTACTGAAATACTCGATATCCACATCCGCAACACTCGTTCCTTGTACCGGTATCTCATCGCCATGGATCAAGCAGGCGCTTTGATAAAGCCTCTGAATCTCTTCACGCGCGGTCGCTTTTCGTTTATCCGCTCCATTTTTCACCCAGATAATGCCATCTTTGTCCATATAGGGTTTGCTGAACCCATCGGGTATTGTCACGACAAGCACCAATCCATCCGGTGTCAAGATATTTTCGGTTATGGGATTGATTGGGGGACGAACCTGTTGGGATGCAGCATTGGATATCAACTGATTGAGCCGATGAATATCTTCTTGTGTTAATCCGTTAATTGAACCATCATCATCAACACCTATCAAAATCCGTCCGCCTCCTGAATTGCTGAAAGCCACCATCTCCCGCGCCAATGATGTTTCATTGTTCACATTGGACTTAAATTGAGCTTTGCTATCCTCGCCCTTGTTGACGAGTTCGATTAACTCTGCGGCTTCCATATTTCGTATCTCCTTTTTCTTTGGTTGAATGCCTCTTCCCCACCTTCCATAATATCAACGATCTCTTTTTGCATTTTCGGAACATCGACACTTCCCGATTCTATCCCTATATGATCATCGACATATTGGCAGGATATGATCTGCTCCGCGTCTCCCAGTACAGGGAAATTGGCATTGTGTGTTGCAAAAATGAATTGGGCCTGTTTTTTGATAGAACGGATCAACTTGATCACATCTTCGTAAATCGTTTGATTGTCTAGGTCGTCTTCTGGCTGGTCTATGAGAAACAGATGATTCTCTTTTTGGCTCAAGACAAAAAGGATAAGCGCTGACGCTCTTTGTCCCAGGGAGTGATGTTTTAGCTCTTTCCCACGATATTCGATGATATAACGATTGGGAACCTGCCAAAGCAACAAATCTTCCAAATGGTCAAAAAAATATCGTTCAAAAACATTCGACGAAGTATTCATCAAAGCTTTTGCATTGTCAAAATCCTTGAGAATGGCTCCAAAGTCACTGTATTCATCGACAAGTCTTTGTAAAGTACTCTCTCTAATTTTACTTCCACGAAACAAAGTTTTCAGGTAAAGTAAAAATGCCTGTTTGTCTTCTTTGAATCCCACGCGAATCTTGAGTGAGGCACTACTTTCGTTCACTTTATCCAGCTCTTTTTTGATCATTCTGTACTCAGAGAGCCATAGTGTATTAAGTTTGGCAAGCTCTTCCAAAAGCTGTTTGTAAAGCACTTGCCGGCTCTTCTCATCTTTTTTCAACAAAGAAAGCATCTGCTGGGCATTGTCTGCCACTTTTTGCAACTCCCTAAACTCGTCGGGACGAATAGACTGAGCACCTGAGGCTTTGAGTTCTTCGGTGAGTTTTCTTTCGATTTCGGCAAATTCTTCTTTGAGGCTTTTCCTCAACTCTTCAAACTCTTCACACTTGCTTTTGATATGTGTATATAATTCATTCTGCCTATCGAATTCCTCTTTCACATGGTCAAACGACGCAACCAGCTTATCGTAAATTTCAAAGAGTTTTTCAAAAAATTCTTTGTTCTCTTTCGATTCATAGTGACGCTTGTTTTTTAGTTCATCTTCATGCTGTACGATAAAATTTTCGAAATCGAAGAGGTACTCCTTCAGGTAATTGACTATGTTCAAACATTTTCTGCCGTCTTTGTCGAAGTTTATCTGCTTCTTCAACTTCTTCTCGACACCATGCTCCTTATAGAATTGCAACTTAAACTCTGCGTCCTTTTTCTTATCCGCATACTCTTTAATCTTCTCGTCAACATTAGAGAGTTTTTTGAGACAAGAGACAACTTCGAGGACTTTGCTTTTTTGTTGTTCGATCTTGAAACGAATCTCTTCAAGTTTTTCACCTACCAGCTTTTCGACCAAATCTTTTTCAAAACCTTCACCAGTAGCGGAGAGATCTTTCTGTCCAAAATAGATCGGTTTATGCAGGATGGTTTCACGAATAGCGATTCCTGGTTGCAATACACTATCAACATAGACATCTGGCAATTCTTTGTTGATCCGTCGAATCTCATACTGCTGTCCATGGACATCAACGGCACGGATGGTAATCTTTCCTCCGCTTCCCAGAATATGATCAACTAAGCTCTCTTTATATTTCCTATCGGCCGTCTTTTCTCCAAAAGGAATATCCAATCCATATCGGATCGTTTCTATGATAGAGGATTTGCCACTACCCCGAATACCAATCAGCGTATTGAGTTCTGGAGAAAAACAGATGGTTTTTCCATCCAACGCCCCACCTTCGAAAGAAACATCGAGAATATGAGAGTGTCTATATTCTATAGGCTGTTTCGATACCCTGTTGTGATAATCGACGAGACAATACATGACGGCAGCCGTAGAGTAATGGCCTATTTTCAAATAGACGGGCTCTCCTTTTCCGATATCCTCAATCGACTTGGGGTCGGACCCCTCCACTTCGGCAGGATACCACCCGCCCAACCAACTTTTGACTTTTTCTCTTTTGTCGTTGGTTCTTACTTTTTGAAAAGCAAGTGTTCTTCTGCGAATGGCTTCATATCTTTTTTCTCTAAAATCTCTGATTCTCCCACCGCTCATCTCAAACCATAAACCGCTTCTCTGTTCCACATGTGCGAAGATGATAAAATAGTCTCGTCCTGTTTTATCCAACTCTTCTACAACTTGTAGAACATTTTTATCGCTTCTTCCATTTTCATTTTCATATTCGATAGGTGACTTTCCGGGAAACATAGAAGTGATAAATGGCGAGATATAATCATTAGCGTTTTCTACCCATTCATCACCAAAAATGATAAGCATATGGATCCCATTGGCGCCATCATTGACAGACAATTCGACTCCAGGCATGAGAAAAATACTATTTTTCCGCGCTTTTTTTCTCAATGCCTTGAATTCACCGTAGTCAAATTTGTTGTGATTGGTGATAGCGCCTATATGGATATCCGCTTTTTTCAAAGCTTCCACATAATCGGAAACGAATCGTGTATCTTCGCCTTTGTAAATGAACTCCTTGTCCGCTCTGGTATGAAGGTGAAAGTCCGCTCTGAGCCATCGGCTCCCATATCGAAAAATATCCAATATTTCACCCATATCATCCTCCTACCCGAGACCGTTTAGTCTTTTGTGTTAACACAAAGTGGAATATAATCATATCACAACTCCAGATAGCTATCCAATTTACCTTCATGACAAATAGTCAATCAAGATGGAGCCAGATTTTGGTTGCGGATTGTCTTGCTCCATTTTTTGTGCATTTTTAGTACACATATAAAGTAGCTTTGAACGGACTCTCTTCATTGGGAAATATTGGTTTTCGAAACTACCAATGGACTGATTCTATAATCTTGGCAGTATAGATTATCTTCCTGACTCCTATGGAGCTTGAAGTAGTAGCTTGGATGCTCCCATTAATGGCAATGGTATATTTTTTTCTAGTTGCATTACGGTTTCAAGGAGCGTTTAGTTCAAACTCTCCTGTGGAGCTTTTCATCTCTTTGCTACTCTTAGTGTTCTTTTAGTTACGCAACTTCTGGCTAAGGTAGCTCTCTATCTCAGCCTCTATGGCTACTTCGACTAACCCTTCGATAAGGGTAAGTACTCCATCTTTCCATCTACAGGGCTTCATTGAAAATAAACTCTTTTATTGGTGTCACTTTTTTGTCTCTGTTATTCTACTTCGGGTGAGACAGAAATTTGAACACTCCTAATTTCAGGAGGTATTGCAAGCAAGGGAGATGCGTAGTGTCGCTCACCCTCTCCTGAGAGTCGGATTCAGCCCTTCAATCGTTCTCTCAGTAGAGTGTTGACTACCTTGGGATTGGCTTTGCCTGCGGTGGCTTTGAGTACCTCTCCTACGAAAAAGCCGAAGAGTCTTTCGTTGCCCTCTTTGTATCTCTTCAGATTTTCGGGATTCGAAGTTAGCACCTCTTCGATGACTGGTGATAGGGTTTCGGGGTCGCTAATCTGTATGAGTCCTCTCTTTTCTACGATACTCTCGGGCTCTTCGCCGCTTTTTGCCATCTCTTCGAATAGCTCTTTGGCTATTTTCGTGGATATCAGCTCTCTATCGAGCATCTTCGCCAGCTGTGCCACATGTTTCGCGCCGAAGGCGAGCTCGTTTCGTGACTTTTTCATCTCTCTCGCCACTTCGTTTGCCACGATTTTGGCTATATTTTCCGCCTCTTCATAAAGCTCCAGCGCTTCCTGGAAAAAGGCCGAGAGCTCTTCGTCCCGTGCCAGTGTGGAGGCCACCTCGGCTCTAAGGCCCAGACGCTCACGATAGTCGGCGAATCTCTCGCGCTCCATATCGCTCATGAGGAGAGTATCGTCCTGTTTCGACTCTCTTTCAGGCTCCTCTCTCTTCTCTTTCGGGGCTTGATTTCTCTTTCGCTCTTTTGGCTCCACCGGCTTCTCTTGGGCCTTTTTCGCCCAGGAGTCTTTGAGGGTGACGATACGGTTGAAGACAGGTCTCTCATCGCTGTAGTCTATAGGGTCCGCATAGAAATACCCCTCCCTCTCGAACTGATATCGTACATCGGGTTTTTCCTCTATTACAGCAGGCTCTATCAGGGCCTCTTCGACAATCTTCAGGGAGTCGGGATTGAGATCCTCCATCCCCTCCGGTTCGCGAGCTTTGTAGAGTCTGTCGTAGAGGCGCAACTGCACCTTTTTGGCGCTGCCTGCCTCTACCCAGTGAATGGCGCTCTTGACCTTGATACCGCTGCTATCCTCTCCGCTTTTGGAGTCGGGATAATACTCCGCCAATATCTCCGTTATCTCTCCCTCTTCGTTTTTGATCACCTCTTTGCACCGTATGATATAGGCGTAGCGCAGTCTCACCGGCTGTTCCGGGGTGAAGCGGTGGTATCCTTTGGGAGGATTTTGGGAAAAGTCTTTGCGGTCTATATAGATTTCGGCGGAAAACGGGAGTTTTCGGCTCCCCTCTTTGGGTACATCGTGGGGATAGTATGGAGCTTCGAGCTCTTCACTCCCCTCGTAGTTGACTATCCTCACCTTCAGCGGGTCGAGTACGCACATAACCCTAGGGACCTTTTTGTTCAGGTCGTCTCTGATGCAAAACTCCAGCTGTGCCACATCCACGAGAGAGTTGGCTTTGGCTATACCTATCTGTTCGCAGAATCTCAGAATCGATTCCGCTGTGTAGCCCCGCCGTCTGTAGCCGGCTATGGTGGGCATTCTGGGGTCGTCCCAACCGCTGACGGTACCGCTCTCCACGAGTTCCAGCAGTCTTCGTTTACTCATGAGCGTATAGCTGAGATTGAGCCTGGCGAACTCGTACTGATGGGGTCTGGGAGGCGATAGTGAGAGGGTATCGATAATCCAGTCGTATATCTCTCTGTTGTTTTCGAACTCCAGTGTACAGAAGGAGTGCGTCACCCCCTCTATATAGTCCGAGAGGCAGTGGGCGAAGTCGTACATCGGATAGACGGACCACTCGTCGCCCGTGCGATAGTGGGATGCGTGCCGTATGCGGTATAGGAGAGGGTCGCGCATCTTCATATTGGGTGAAGCCATATCGATTCTGGCTCTGAGGACATGCTCCCCTTCGGCGAATTCACCGGCGCGCATCCTAGCGAAGAGCTCGAGATTCTCCTCTACGCTGCGCTCGGCATATACGCTTCGTCTCCCCGCTGTCGTGACACTGCCCCGATACTCCCGTATCTCCTCTTCGCTCAGGCTGTCGACATACGCCTTGCCCATCTTTATGAGCTCCACCGCATAGTCGTAGAGTCTCTGGAAGTAGTCGGATGTGTAGCGTACCTCGCCGTCCCACTCGAAGCCGAGCCATCTGACGGCATCCTTCAGCGCCTCCACATATACCGGGTCTTCGGTGGTGGGGTTGGTGTCGTCCATACGAAGATGGCAGCGACCGCCGAAATCTTCGGCTATACCGAAATTGATACTGATCGCCTTGGCGTGTCCTATATGCGGAAAACCGTTCGGTTCGGGAGGAAATCGCGTGACGACCTCCTTGTATCTGCCGCTATGCAGATCCTCTTCTACGATTCTGCGTAAAAAATCTTTGCGCTCTTTGGCCATATCCAACCTTTTGCGTACAAAATGCTTCTGAAAGCTATTATTTTATCCAAACGCCACTTAGAGGTGCGTACTTTTATCTTGAATCAGATATTAAAGAATGAGGAGTCTTTTACGAAAAAAGAGGGGGGTGTAGGTCGGGGCAAAACGCCCCAAAGCAAAAGCTATCTATTCCATAGCTTCCTGTGCATATTTCTTGCCGAGCTCATAAGCCTTTTTGTTGGCTTCGTGAACCTTGGCAGGAACTTTGCTGAGCATAGTCTCTATCAATACATCTTCGTCTATCGCATGTGTAAACTCGTTGGCTATGGCCAGAGCCACGACCGACTGGGTGATGACATTTCCGACCTCTTCCTTGGCGATAGTAATGATGGGTATCTCCACGATATTCCACTTTTTTCTATCTTCGTCGCTGGGATAGACGAGGTTGGGATCGATGACTATCGTTCCGCCTTCGGCCACTCCACCCTTGAAGAGCTGATAACTCTTGTCGGCAACGGAGAGCATAAAGTTGATCTGTCCATCTATGGCATAGGGATAGAATATCTCTTTGTCGTCGAGTTGGATATCGACGACGGTAGGACCGCCCCTTACCTGAGAGGTATATGTGGCCGTCTTTACTCCATAGCCTCCGGTTTTGATCTTGGCAGCTGCGAAAATCTCTCCGGCAAGCAAAACACCCTGCCCGCCGACACCGGTAAATCTCATTACAATTCTACTCATCGACTACCCCTTATAGCTTTTTCTTGAAGTCATCTTGGGTAATCTTGCCTCTTTTACCCTGATGAACCTTTTTGATCTCTTCGTACATTTCACAATACTCTTCAGCTTCATTGTCCTCTTTGAGGATTCCGGTAGGCAGATAGTTCAGCTTCTCCTCTTCGCTTAGAGCGTCATGTTTCTTCTTGGGCAGAGTGATACTATCTATCCAATCCAAAGTGGCCATAGCGTTGGCCATTTTGTTCTTTCTACCCATATTGATGTGACAGTTGGATACAACCTCTACGAAGGAGAATCCTTTGTGCTCCATAGCCTTGATGAGAACCTTTTCCAGTTTTCTCGGCTCGTTCACAGTCTCTCTCGCCACAAAAGATGCACCGGCAGCTTCGGCCAGTTTGCAAGCATTGAAAGAGGGATCGATATTACCAGCCTTCTGAGATACCGTCCAGAAACCTCTCGGAGTGGTCGGAGAGGTCTGGGAGTTGGTCAGACCGTAAATGAAGTTTTGAACCACTATGAGGGTGATATCGATATTTCTTCTACATCCGTGGATGGTATGGTTACCACCGATAGCCAGAGCGTCACCATCACCGGCGACACAGACTACATGCTTGTCGGGATTGGCGAGTTTGATACCGGTGGCGTAGGCTACGGTTCTTCCGTGAGTCGTGTGCACTGTATTGAAATCGACATATGAGCTGAATCTTCCCGAGCATCCGATTCCCGATACTACGCAGACATCATCTTTTTTCCAGCCGAGTTTGTCTATGGCTCTGATGAAGGTCTTGAGAATAACACCGTCACCACATCCCCAGCACCACAGTGTGGGTATCTTTTCCGTTCTGAGATACTCGTCGTAATTGAATGCCATATTAGAGCTCCTTTACTTTATCTATAATATCCTGAGGCGAGAAGGGTCTTCCGTTGGTTTTGGTCAGCTTCTCTATATCTTTGCGTCCCATAGCCCGCTGAATCTCTTCGAGATACTGCCCTTGGTTCAATTCGACGGAGAGTACTTTGTCGAACTTCTGTCCGAGCTCGTACATTCTCTTTTCGGGACTGGGCCACATGGTGATAGGTCTGAAGAGACCGGCTTTTATGCCCTCTTCTCTGAGTCTGTGGATAGCCTCTTTGATGGCAAGCGAAGCAGAACCGTAACCAATGAGCAGGATATCGGCATCCTCGAGCATATACTCTTCGTTGCTCTCGAGCTCATCCACATGCTCATCCACCTTTCTAAAGAGTCTATCAATGAGCTTTCGGCATGTCTCTATCTCTTCGGTGGGGAATCCCATCTCATCATGATGCAGACCTGTGAAGTGATATCTATAGCCCTGGAACATGGGGTTGAGTACAGCAGGCTCATCCTGTGCCACACCGTAGGGCTTATACTCTTCTGCAGGCCCGTCGAAAGTCTTTCTCGTAACAATGCCGGCTTCGACCTCTTCCTGAGTGGGAATGGCGGCCTTTGCATGCATATGCCCTATCGTCTCGTCCATAAGTACGATTACAGGCTGCATGAATCTATCTGCGAGATTGAAGGCTCTTACGGTCTCGGTGTAGCACTCGGTGATATTTCCAGCACAGAGTGTTATCGACTTGTAGTCACCATGGCTGGGGTTCTTCGCTTGAGAGACATCTCCCTGCGATACACGGGTGGGGAGTCCAGTTGAAGGACCGCCCCTCATGACATTGATGACCACGAGAGGAACTTCCGCCATCTGGGCGAGTCCGAGGTTTTCGGCTTTGAGGGAGATTCCTGGACCAGAAGTGGCCGTAAGTGCTCTTACGCCGCTCATAGAGGCTCCGATAGCCGAGCAGATACCGGCTATCTCATCCTCCATCTGAATCGCAACTCCACCTCTTTTGGGCAGAAGGTCGGAGATTGTATGCATGATTTCACTCGAAGGCGTGATAGGATAACCTCCGAAGAATCTACAGCCTGCATCGACCGCGGCGAGGGCGGCCAGTTCGTTTCCGCTGGAAATGACTTCTCTTGTATTACTCATATATCCTCCTTGTTATGCGCCGAGCATCATATAGTTGTTGTCGGCGATCTGCTTGGCGCGCTCTTTCGCCTCATCACTGAGTTTTGCGAATTTATACTCTCCCTTGTCCGCTACATTTATGGCGAAATCGGGACAGGCGAGTTCACATTCCTTGCATCCTATGCAGGATTCCGGCGCAATTACGGTAATCATAGAACCAAGTACCGAATGCGGTTCGTAGCGCATCGCCAAAACACCGGCCGGACAGACAGAGACACACAGGTCACAGGCCTTGCAGCGGCTTTCGTCGGTCCAGACCGGCGTATTTTCAGGAGCTTTCTTCAATGACATACTCTTCCCCTTTTGTTTCAAGATTACAGTGAATGATTCATCACTACGCAATTAGAATATCTTAGATTGAGTAATGGATTTATGAAACTACCTCAAATAGTCCGTGGATGAGAAAACATGTTACTATTCGAAGCAAGGCGTATCCATCTATCGGAAAGATAAGCGAGATGAAAGAGTGGAAGAGCTTTGTTTTTGGGGAGCGAAAATGTGCCGAAGGCAAGCCCCTCAAGGCTCACCATCCACAAAAGGAGTCGCTCTATCTCAAGAGAGCACCTCTTTGACAGCCTTGCCTATATCCGCAGGAGAGACTACGACTTTTACACCGGCTTTTTCGAGAGCCTCCATCTTTTCGGCCGCAGTTCCGCTGCCTCCGCTGATAATCGCACCAGCATGCCCCATTCTCTTGCCTTTGGGTGCTGTCTGGCCGGCGATAAAGGCGACTACAGGCTTGCTGATATTCTCTTTGATAAATTCGGCGGCCTGAATCTCCAGATCTCCTCCAATCTCGCCTATCATGACGATAGCCTCAGTCTCTGGGTCGGCTTCGAACATGGGCAAGAGCTGCTTGTAGCTCAAGCCTATGATGGGGTCACCGCCGATTCCCACGGCCGTAGTTATACCAAAGCCCTCCTGTACGACCTGATGGGACGCTTCGTAGGTGAGGGTACCGGATTTGGAGATGAGCCCCACATTACCCTTCTTGAAGATATTGCCAGGCATGATTCCGATTTTGCACTCTTCGGCTGTGATGATACCTGGGCAGTTGGGCCCTATGGTACTCATTCCCTTTTTGCTGGCATACATCTTGGCATACATCATATCTTTTACGGGTGCTCCCTCTGTAATGATTACCGCGAGCTCTATTCCGGCATCGGCCGCTTCCATTACGGCATCGGCCACGAATGCGGGGGGAACGAAAATCATACTCACTGTAGCACCAGTGGTCTTGACTGCCTCGGATACGGTATTGAATACCGGCTTGCCTAGATGCTCCTGTCCACCCTTGCCGGGAGTCACTCCACCGACTATCTGCGAACCGTACTCGAGACACTGCGAAGCATGAAAGGTTCCCTCTTTTCCGGTGAATCCCTGAACGATTATCTTTGTATCTTTGTTTACCAGAATACTCATAATTACTCTCCTTTTGCCGCTTCTACGACTTTTTTGGCTCCGTCGGCCAGATTCTCAGCGGTTATGATATTTTCTATATTGGCGTTTCTCAAAATCTCCGCAGCCTCCTGCGCATTGGTTCCGTCGAGTCTCACCACGACCGGCACATTGACTTCGGTCATCTTCGTGGCTTCGAGGATACCGTTGGCCACTCTGTCGCATCTGACAATTCCACCGAAGATGTTTACGAAGATAGCCTTGACATTGGGGTCTTCGAGAATGATTTCGAAACCTTTGGCTACAGTCTCGGGGTTGGCTCCGCCACCCACATCGAGGAAGTTGGCAGGCTCGCCGCCCTCGTGTTTTATTATATCCATAGTGGCCATCGACAGACCTGCACCGTTTACCATACAACCGACATTTCCATCGAGCTTGACATAGCTGAGTCCATATTTCTTGGCTTCGACCTCGGTGGGCTCCTCTTCGCTGAGGTCTCTCATATCTTCGATATCCTGATGTCTTCCCAGAGCATTGTCGTCAAATCCCATTTTGGCATCCAGAGCCAAGAATTTGCCGTCGCCCGTCTTGATGAGAGGGTTGATCTCTATCAACTCGGCATCGTTATCCATATATACATCATAGAGGGCTTTGGCGAACTTTATGAAAGTACCGACCTCCTCTTTCGGCAGTCCGAGACCGAAAGCGAGCTCCCTCCCGTGATATCCCTGAAAACCGATCGCGGGATCTATATTCACCTTGACAATCTTCTCGGGAGTCTCTTCGGCGACCTTCTCGATCTCCATTCCACCCTCGGTAGAGGCCATCATTACAGGCATCTCCGCGGCACGATCGAGCAACATACCGAGATAGAATTCAGATTTGATATCGGCACCCTCTTCTATATATACCTTCTGAACCAGTTTCCCCTCTGGACCGGTCTGATGTGTCACGAGCGTCATGCCAAGTATATTCTTGGCATGCTCCTCCACCTCTTCCAGACTCTTTGCAAGCTTGACTCCTCCTCCGAGTCCACGCCCGCCCGCGTGTATCTGAGCCTTGACCACCCACAGGTCACCACCCAGCTCTCTGGCGGCTTCGACAGCCTCGTTCACACTGAACGCTACGCGCCCTCTGGGCGTAGGTACACCATATTTCTGGAATATCTGCTTGGCCTGATACTCATGAATATTCACGATATTCTCCTTTTTTGATGAAGTCCCATTATTATAGGAACAATTCCTCCTCTTCGGGTTTAAAAAGGATTTTTTCGAAACTTTATTTTTGTCAGTGTTTAGAAACTACACGATTTGAACCCCTCTGAAAGAGGAAGAGAGCTCATCCCGTCTTTATGAAAAGGAAGCAGGCACTCTTCTTGTCTGGATATATGCAGATTCTACACACTCCCACGAATCGAGACAAAAAAGGTCGATACCCTTCGCCTTATGCGAAAATCTTTTTCATCCTGCCGAAGAACCTTTTGAAGGCTCCCTTGTTCTCTATCATCGAATTCATGAACTGCTCGTATGTCATATTCATCTCTTCGAGATAGTTCGCCTCCCGATACCTCTTCCATCTATGGCAGCTTTTTTACAAAGATCTATGACACTGCGGGGCAGCCCCTCTATTTCACTCGTTGCCGAATCCACCCTGCTCTCTATCTCGGCCAAAACCCAATAGTATCTGCCATCTTTGGCCAGGTTTTTCACTATAGCCATCAACGGCTCTCTTCTATCTCATCTCACATCACCTCGAATACGATTTTAGGCATATCCAGTTCTGTCAGTCTCCACAAAATAGTCGCATCTCTATCAACTTTGCCGACTATAAGCCATTTGCAATTTGCAACATTCCACTTCTTTCGAAGAGAAAAAAAGAGGGGATGGCAAAAGAACACTACAAAAGTGAGCGAAATGCTCGACTTCGCAACAAAAGATATGCCCACAAACGAGGGAAAAGAGCCCTCCTACGACAAGAGAATAGCTCTGCAAGGTGGTAATTTTAAAATTTTTGTATTATACTAAGGAAGGAAAACACAAAAGGATGGTGAGAGTGAAAAAAGTATTCTTGTTGGTGGTACTTGTGGCTATATTTACATTGGATGGTTGTGTAAAGAGTAATGAGGATAAGGTCGGATACAACAAGAGTGCCGCAGAATGGTACAACGACATTCAGTATTCTATAGCTGGAAATAACCTCGAAAAGGCCGACAAGCAGTATATATCCCTAAGAAGTGAGCATAGGGGAACCAATCTTCTACCCACTGCCATGTTGATGCTTGCGCTGGCGCATATGAACAATGAAGAGTATCTTTTGAGTAACTTCTACCTCGATGAATATCTCGCCAGATTTCCTGGAGGCAGCAGAGGAGAGTATGCAAGATATCTCAAGCTCAAAGCCGCCTTTCTCAGTATAGGCGATATCAACAAGGATCAAAAGAGAATCGTTACGACCCTCAGTGAGGCTAAAAAATTCTATTCCATTCATAGGGGTAGTAGGTACGCACCTCTCGTGCAGACAATGATTGCCAGACTCGAGATGTCTCTTTATCTACTAAATAGAGAGGTGGCCTCTCTCTATGGTAGAGTAGGAAAGCCGAAAGCGGCTGAAATGTATATAAAAAAGAACACTACATACATCTACAAAGATGGAGATATCGACAAATCGAATGTCGGACTCCTCTCCCGAATAAACCCCCTCTGACAATTCCCCGCCTCCGTGAGAGCGGGGGTGAGCAGTCGAAAACTCGACACAAGATAGATAATTTCTGTATATTCTCAGAGGAATATTAAACAGAAGAAATTTTTACCAAGATCGAAGAGAACTTATATAATGAAAAAGGACAGGAATGCAGTTGAGTGATTACGATAAATTTCCGACGATACTTCCGATAGTGGTAGAAGACGAACTATTCTTCTACCCTTTTATGATAAGCCCTATATTCCTCACCTCGCAGGCCGATATAGAGGCAGCCACATATGCACAGGAGAACAACTCTCTACTCTTCATCGCAACGAGTAAAGCAGGTAGAGAGGGAGAGAGGAGCGGTGAAGCCATATATCCCATCGGTGTGGTGGGAAGTATCATGCGCAGGATACAGATGCCCGATGGAAGAGTCAAGATTCTCTTCCAGGGAATGGCACGGGGCAGAATAGTGGAGCAATTGCAGGAGAATCCTCTCAGGGCGAAAATAGATATAGTCGAAAACGACAGCTACAACCGCCTGAAGGTCGATGCACTCATGGGAATGCTCAGAGAGAAGATAAAACAGCTCTCCCAGCTCAACAGCTCCATCCCAAACGACCTAGTAAAGACCATAGAGGAGAACGACGAACCTCACAGAATAGCCGACCTAGTCTCTTCCATGCTCCCCCTGAAAAAGGAGAAGGCTTACGAGCTCTTCACTATGAACAATATCGAAGAGAGGCTTTTTGGCCTCATCGATATCATCGTCGCCGAAACGGAGGCACTGAAGGTACAAAGAGAGATCAGCAACAAGGTCCACAATCGCATAGAGCAGAGCAACAAAGAGTACTTCCTCAAAGAGCAGCTCAAAGAGATACAAAGAGAACTCGGTATCGATACGCAAAGAGAAGAGGAGATAGCCACCTTTAGAGAAAAACTCGAAAAACTCGAGCCCTATCTGGAAGAGGATGCAAAAAAGGAGATCAAAAAACAGCTCGACAGACTCGCCCGAATACATCCAGAGAGTGCCGATGCTACGGTTTTGCAGGGATATCTGGAGTGGGTTTTCGATATGCCCTTCGGCAAATATTCGAAAGGTAATCTCGATGTGGGCAAGGTGGCACAGGAGCTCGAGAAAGACCACTATTCACTCGAAAAGCCCAAAGAGCGCATAGTGGAGTACTTTTCGGTAAAGGAGCTCGCCCAGCTCAGAGGCAAAAAGGATGAAGAGAGCAAAGGAGTCATACTCTGCTTCGCAGGACCTCCGGGGGTGGGGAAGACATCTCTGGCCAACTCTATAGCCAAGGCTCTGGAGCGTCCGCTCGTCAGAATAGCCCTCGGAGGGCTGGAAGATGTAAACGAGCTCAGAGGCCACAGACGCACCTATGTCGGAGCCATGCCAGGAAGAGTCGTACAGGGACTCATAGAGGCCAAAAGCATGGACCCCGTAATCGTACTCGACGAGATAGACAAAGTGGGCAGAAACCACAGAGGCGACCCTACGGCTGCACTGCTGGAGATACTCGACCCGGAGCAGAACACCCACTATAGAGACTACTATCTCAATTTCCATATAGACCTCAGCAGAGCAGTATTCATTGCGACTGCAAACTCCATATCGCATATACCGGCGCCTCTGCGCGACAGGATGGAGATAATCGTGGTAAACAGCTACACTCCGGAGGAAAAATTCGAGATAGCCAAGAGATATCTCATCCCGCAGGAGCTGAAAAAACATGCACTCAGAAAGGATGAATTCAGCATATCCAACAAGGCTCTGAGACTGCTGATAGACGAATATACGAGAGAACCCGGAGTAAGAAACCTGAGACGAAAAATAGCCACGCTCATGAGAAAGAGAGCCAGAATGATTCTGGAGAATCACGAGCTCGACCATATGAGGATAACGGCAAAAAATCTTTCCGACTTCGCACAGAAGAAGGTCTTCGAGTTCTCCGTGATAAACGAAGAGCCGCAGGTCGGTATCGTCAACGGCTTGGCATGGACTGCAGTCGGCGGGGATGTATTGACGATAGAGGCTATCAAGATCAAGGGTAAAGGTATGATTCAGCTCACTGGCAGTCTCGGAGATGTCATGAAAGAGTCTGCCCGTATCGCCCACAGTGTGGTGAAGATTCTGATAGACAGGGGGGATATCGAGATACCCAAAAAACTGATTCCCCGTTCACCCAAAGAGCGTGAAGAAAATATAACACCAGCTGCCAGCGAGATATACAAACGCTTCGACCTGCATATACATGTACCGGAGGGAGCCACACCCAAAGATGGCCCGAGTGCCGGAATTACGATGGCTACAGCCATAGCCTCCATCTATTCTGAAAGGAAGGTTGACAACAAGGTGGCTATGACGGGAGAGCTTACCCTCACGGGCAAAATTCTACCTATAGGAGGACTGAAGGAGAAGCTCATAGCCGCATACAAGGCGGGTGTCAAAAAGGCTCTCATCCCCCTCAAAAACTACGAAAGGGACCTCGAGGATATTCCACAAGAGGTCAAAAAGCATATACGAATCGTACCAGTAGAGAGGATAGAAGAGCTTCTCGAGGAAGCTCTTCTACGCTAAGGGCTCCCTCTCGAAGCAGACATTAGCTAAAACGAATCATCTCTTTATTGCGTTCTCAGATATTTGGCATATGACCATCCCACAAGTCTGCCATATCTGATTCGACACCATCTCCCTCTACACTCCAATATCTCAATTCCGACAGCATTGGGTGGCAACTCTCCTATCCTCATATATTGGGTCGAAGGTCCGCTTCTGACAGCGAGTGTGTCATCAAATCTGATACCGCTCACTCTGGCATAGCCGATAGCACTACCGCCGTTGTTGTAGGATGAATAGGAGGTCGATATGTGCGAAGGACACCCCTTGCGTCTCTCCCAGTATTTGATATTCTCAACTTCATTCTCCTCCCATCGACTCAACCTGCCATATGGAGGATAACATCGTCTTCCAAATACAGAGATAGCTTCTGCGGATGTAAAACAGTATCCTTTTTCCGCAAATATCGAATTTCTACTATACCATAACTTATAACAACTCATCTGCGCATAAGACTCCCCCTCCAAAACACTGCTTAGCATTATAGAAAAGATTACGACTACAAGAACTCGCCATCTCTTCCCGCCTTCCGCACTCTGCAACAACTTTTTCATCTGGTTCCTCCTTCTTTTTTTATGACCGGATAACCGATTGTAATATTCTATCGGCTACCTACATTAAAAAATGCTGAATTTGCCACTATATTTGACTTTAAAGAAAAATTAGGCAGGTAGCGCCACAAGCTTTCAGCTCGATATGTCATAATTGCGTTTTTAATTTTTCACAAAAGGTAATTCATGGCACTCGTAAATCTCAACGCCGAAAACTTCAACGAAGAAGTACAGAAAGCTCCCATAGCGATACTCGACTTCTGGGCCCCATGGTGCGGACCCTGCAGATCTTTCGCACCCATCTTCGAAAAGGTGGCCCAGAAACACCCAGATATTGTTTTTGGCAAAGTCAATACCGAAGAGGAACAGGCTCTCGCAGGACACTTTCAGATACGCTCCATCCCCACGGTTATGATTGTCAAAGAGGGGATTGTAGTCTTCAATCAGGCAGGTATGCTCCCCGAAGACGCTCTCGAAGATATCATATCTCAGGTCAAAGAACTCGATATGGATATGGTACGCGAAGAGATAGCCAAAGAGCAGGCAGAGCAGGAAAACCCACAAAACTAAGCTCCCCAGAGATAGACCTACTCGGATAAGCTGATTAGTATTTGATTTCAATACTGTTCATGCTGATACATCTCTGCTTTGAATACAACTACACGATTTCTGCCGCTCTCTTTCGCTTTGTAGAGGGCGACATCGGCATATTTGATCGCTTCGCGTAAGGCTTTTGCATTTTCGGGAAAGAAACTTATGCCGATTGAAACGGTTTTGTTTATGTGCTTGCCGTTGACAAGTATGGCTTTTTTGGAAAAAGAGTCTCTAATCTTTTCCGCAACGGCTTCGGCACCTTTGAAGGAGCTTTCGTGAAGTAGCAAAACAAACTCCTCTCCGCCGTAACGGGCGACGATATCTGCTTTTCTTATATTTTTTTCGATAGTTTGGGTAAGAAGTTTGATAAACTTATCACCAATATCGTGTCCGTATTGATCGTTGACCTGCTTGAAGTAGTCGATATCGAGCATCAATACCGCATAGGAGGTGGCATGACGCTCCGCCTGCAAATTGGCTTTGTCGATAAACTCTTCGATGAATTTTCTATTATATACTCCGGTCAATCCATCACGAAGAGATCTATCTTTGAGTTTTTCCATCAACAGTCTACTCTCTATTACAGGCTTTGCATTTTCGAGATAGTTGCGCAGAGTGAAGAGATTTTCTTTGAAATATGTAACCTCTTTTTGCTCTTCGCATAGGAGCATAATGACAATGGAGTAACTATCGGTTACGGAGAAGGGTATGCAGTAGTGAAAGGCAAAACTACCGGTGTAGCTTTTGCATAATTGCGGAAAGAGATCGGAGGAGACGGTACTTTGGGTACGAAAAGCCCGACACTCATGCGCATTCTCCATGGATATTTTAGAGCAGACAATCTCATCGACAGTTTTATATACGATGGTCCTTAGATTTCTTTTGCTGTCGATTTCGTATATCAAAAAGCTCTCCGTCTTCATCACAATCCTGATGACCTTCGCAATACGCTCAAAGATCTGCGCAACACTCGAATCGTGCTCTATGGTCATCTTGAAACGGTGTATATCCGACAGCATATCGATAGTTTTAGATGCCTTCTCCAGAGGATCGCGACAGTTACCACTTGAAGCTTTCAATAGTATAGCGAGTTTATGCTCGATCGTACCGATTGTATTTTGAAACTTTTCGATCAGCATATTGTACAGCTCACAGACAGCTTGCACATCCGTCGCCTTGATTTTCGTATGTACCTTGAGACTGAAATCACCTTTTCTTGCATGCTTAAGAGAGTTTTGAAGAGTTCCGAAAAAATCGAGGTAGGGTTTCGTAAGTATTCTAACCGCTATAAGCGCCAAAATTATGAAAATCAGCGTGATAGCTCCTATCTTCAGAAGCGTAATGATTCCTTCGCGGCGAATACTACCGATATCGAACTCCAAACTGATCGCGCCGAGGACATCTCCTTCATTTACCTTATGGCATGCCAAGCAGTTCGGATCGCTATACGCCGAGGCTATATAGGGGATGGTGATACGAAAAATCGCATCTTCGCTGTTTTCGAAAAGTCTCTTTACCGGCTCTCCTTTCCTGAGAACCTCTCTATCTATCGCATCTTTGGGCTTTTCACTCGTCATCCCCTTTCCAAACTGCTTTTCCACCTTTGCCGAACGGACGATCCAAAGGTTTTTTATCTCATTCGTTCGGGCAATGGAACGCAAAAAGAACGAGCGTTTATCCATCGTATTGGTAAGCATGTGGGCTGTAAGACCGTCGCGGACAATCTGTGCGACAAGCTGTGATTTTTCGCGGGTATTTTGGAGAGAGTAGCTACGAAAATTGATGGCGGCGTTGATAATGATGGCAACGGCGAAGAGCAAAAGCAGAGTAGCTGTAAAAATGAAAAATTTCCGATCCGTATTCAATTCTATTTTCCTGATTTTAAATAACCCGTATGTATATCACGAAGTACCTTAAATAATGCTGTAAAAGCGCAAGAGAGCTTTCTCATTCAAGCGGAGATTCTTGAAAATAGAATTTTGCTACCTCTTTTTTATCAAAAAGATGATATAATGAAGCTGTAATTTAGAAAACTTGAAAGGGAGGAAGAGATGAGAAGAGGTTTTACATTGATCGAGCTGATTTTTGTAATTGTGATTATCGGCATATTGGCGACTATGGCCATACCGAAATTCAGGAATCTGAAGGCAAACGCCAGTGTAAGCAATATCGTGAGCGTGATATCCGATTTGAATGGAAGCGGGGGTGCAAGCTCTTTTCTCAATAGCACCGAACTCAACAATATCAAATTGGGTGATTTGAATATCACGAATCTATATAAATTTCAAGGTAACAGGTGGACCATAAGCAACGAAAACGATACCGCTACCTATACAGACAGCAACAACGATCTTAGTGCCACGATCGATTATGATGATATGGGAGTCATTACGGTATCTATCTATTGTGATGACACTACCGATGTAGGCAAGGCGGCGAAAGAGGCTCTGCAGGCCAAGGGATACGACTGTAGCCCAAATACTGTAAGCTACACGATTCATCTAAGCAGTCAAAACGATTAAGAGAGATTGAGGTGCGGGCATTCACTCTGCTTGAAATGATTATGGTCATTGTTATTATGGGCATACTTACAGCAGTAGCCGTCCCAAAGTTCGGAGGCTTGAGAGAGAATGCCAAAATTTCCGCCGAGCTCGCTACGGCGAGTGCGGTACAAGCGGCACTTGATGATTGCCATGGCCAATGGATAGTGAACGAGGGTAATTTCACTTGTGGTTTCGATATATCTGCAGATGAGTTGAACTCATTCGGTTATCCAGATACATTGGGAAATCCTCTTGATAGGATATTGAGAAATGCCGGCAAGATCGGATGGAAAAAAGTTGACGATAAATATTACGGTCCCGCTTCTGGAGGCGATGTGGCCGCGAAGAGCCCAGATATCGCTGGGAAACCAGATGGTAACGACTATTGGGAGTACAATCCCTCAACCGGCATATTCGAACTCATAGACAACTAAGCCTCATAAATCTGTAATCTTTTTGATAAGCCAAATAGAAAACGATAATACAATTGTACTTATGATAGTTATGAAAATAGTAGCGTTATGCGTATCCAAGAGCCACTCCTTTTTATATTGTATCCACCAAACCCCACATCGGTAGGAAGATTCCAAGTGCCAGAATCAAAACGAAACCGGCTATAGCCGTTATCAAAATCGGCTCTATCATTGTCGCTATATTGTCCACGATATATTGATATCTATCGGCATAATATTTTGAAATTTTATGAAGCATCTTGTTTAGAGCACCGCCTTCTTCTCCAGCTTTGATCAACTGAAGCACTACACTTTCGAACATTTCGCTCTCTCTAAAAGCTCGGGTCATAGAGTGCCCCCCCTCTATGGTATCTTTGATTGCGCTCAGTCGTTGTCTCATCCATTCATTTTCCACTACATCTACCGAGGTATCCAGAGCTTTCGTTATCGGCACACCGGA
The DNA here is from genome assembly GCA_913054475.1 of uncultured Nitratifractor sp. Taxonomy (GTDB): domain Bacteria; phylum Campylobacterota; class Campylobacteria; order Campylobacterales; family Sulfurovaceae; genus Nitratifractor. Next base: position 49,887 of record CAJXJF010000001.1, on the reverse strand, counting down.
ATCCACCAGCACATCGAAAATATATATGAATCTTCCCAAAAAAGCATATTTCGTTATGATTCCGATGAGATAAATTTTCAAAATAAATCTATCCGTATATAGTTTTATATTTTGTATTTGACTATAGAGCAGTGAATAAAGAGAGCTAAAAAGTATCGAAAAACCCAGAATATAGGGACCATATGATTTTATTGAATTTTCTACCCACAAAAGCATCAGAGTAGGAAAGGGGAGCTCTACCTTGCTCTCTTCGAATACCTGTTGAAACTCGGGGACTACCATCACTATCACTATAGCGAAGGCTACTGCCATGGCCACTATTATAAAAAGGGGATATCTGGTGGCTTTGAGCAGGGCTCTTCTATTATCCTGAATCTTCTCCAGAATATCCGCCAATTTCAGTATCGATGCAGCCAGTGTTCCCGTCTCTTCGCCCAATTTAAACATAGAGAGTGAGAGATTACCCAGTTGATCTTTGAAAGTATAGCTTGAATCCGAAAGGCTTTTTCCATTTTCGAGCTCATTGAGTATGGCCTGAAAGATCGTTTTTAGCTTTTTGTCTTCACTTGAATCGATAACCTCTCTCAAACAGGTGGTAATGGGCAAACCGGCATCCAAAAGTATGCCTATAAGTCTCAAAGCGGCTATGTATGCATCTTGATTCACTCTTGTTTTTCTAAGGATGGTACTGTCGCTTGGAAAAATATCCGATAAGAACATCGACATGGTTCTATTGGCCTCTTCTATGCCTATAGCGATGCCGATACGGCGCTCCTTGAAATGCTCGATCGCCTCCAATCTATCTGCCGCCTCTATTGTTATGAAACTGTTTTCACCTCCACTTCTATAATGAATTTTATAGTACGGCACACTCAGCTCCTAGTCACTCTCATTACCTCTTCTATCGTAGTGATACCATTTAACGCTTTGCCAAGACCATCTACAATCATCGGTCTATAAAGTCCCTTTTTTATGGCATATCTCGTTATTTCAGCCTTGGATGCATTGCCTGTTATCTTCTGAGAGATCATATCATCCACTCTGAATATTTCCGTAATCAGCGTTCGCCCCATATAGCCTGTCATCTCACACCTTTCACAACCGCTACCGCGATAGAACTTCGCTCTCTGTGGTAGCAATTTTTCAACCTTTCTCAATACATTTTTATGATACTGTACCTCTTTTTTACAATATTTGCATATCTTTCTGACCAATCTTTGAGCCACGATTGCAAGTAGCGAATCTGCAATGAGATAGTTTTGCATCCCCATCTGTATCATCCTATTGATCGCACCCGGTGCATCGTTCGTATGTAGAGTGGAAAAGACAAGATGCCCCGTCAAAGAGGCCTGTACAGCCGCGTTGAGTGTTTCGAGATCTCTAATCTCTCCTATCATTATCACATCGGGATCCTGTCTCAGAAAAGATCTGAGTGCTTCGGCGAAAGTGTAGCCAACCGTTTCGTTTACCTGGACTTGCTGTATCAGAGGAAGGCTATACTCAACTGGATCTTCTATGGTCATAACCTTGTTCTCTATACTTTTGATCTCGTTCAAGGCGGCATAGAGTGTAGTTGTTTTGCCGCTTCCAGTAGGACCTGTGAGAAGAATAATCCCATATGGTTCTCGAATCACATCTTCGAGTATCTGAAGATTTCTATTTTCAAATCCTAGTTCGGATATGCGCAGAAGTACCTTCTGTCTATCCAAAATTCTTATAACTATCGATTCACCATACAAGGTGGGAACCGTAGATAGTCTGAAATCGTAATCTTTGCCGTCTATAGCGAGCTCGAAACGGCCATCTTGTGATCTCCGCCTCTCGGATATATCCAGATTCGCGAGTATCTTTATGCGTGAGGATATGGCCTGAAAGATAGCCATGTCGAAGAGAAAAGCCTCTTTTAAAACACCATCTTTTCTGATTCTGACGGAAATATCGTAATTGTTCGGTTCGATATGGATGTCACTGGCATTTTGCACTATCGCTACCCGGATGATGAGACGGATGAGCTCCATAACTGCACTCGTACCGCTCTTTTCCACACTGTAGCCGCTCTTTTTTATCTCGTTTTTGATCTTCTCCACTATTTTGAGGGTATTTTGCAGAGTCTCTATTCGATAGAAAAAATGCTGCACTTCCTCTTTTGTGGTTATATAAAATCTTATGATACGGCTATCCGTATATTTCTCCAATGATTCGAGCGCACTGTAGTTGAGAGGATCGGATGTAGCGATATGTATCTCGTACTCATCCTCTTTGAAAGGTAGAGCCATTGCGTTTTTAAGTACCTTGAAAGGGAAATTTTCAATCAGTTTTTGATTCAGTTCGATAGCGTAGAGTTCTACGAACTCTATACCCATCTGTTCCGATATCTGCTCGGCTAGAACTTTTTCGCTTATAAAACCTTCGTCGGTTAGAATCTCTCCAAGAGCTTTGGTATAGTTGAGCTCTTGTTGCACTTTTATGGCATACTCCAGTTCATCCTCGTCTATGAGTCTCTTTTGAAGGAGGAGCTCCCCCAATCTTATCTTTTTCTTTTTCATTTTCTATCTTTGATTATTATATGTCCGTTGTCCGATTTAGCGGATACTGTAATGGTAAATCGATTTTCTCCAAGTTTGAGAGTGACCGTTTTGCCCTCTATCGAAACTATTTCGTATGTATCGACGGAGTCTCCCACTTTTCTCCATTTGCCATCTATAAAGGCGTTGTCATCGATAATTCCCTTTACGACAGGCATGGGAGGAAGTACTTTGATATCTATTTTTTTAGAGTTTTTTGTGACCTTTTTCACTCTTTCGAACGGATCGTATATTTTGAAGTCGGGATATTTGGGGGTATTGTGTTTTGCACTCTCTCTCATGAGCTTTTTAATCTCTTTTATAAATTCCTCTTCCGCACGAAGAGGGAGTAGGGATATAGATAGGCAGATGGCACTTATCAATATCTTTTTCATAGTGACACTCCATATTGTTCCATTATGATGTTGAATCTCAGTTCATTTTCAAAATCTCTATCTTTACCACTTTTTACGAGAGTGATCTCTACAGATTTTATCGATATTAGAATTTTGAAACTTTCTATATAATAAAGCAACTTTACAATATCGGCAAAATTTCCGGCACCTCTTATCGAAACTCTCTTTTTCGTATCGATATATTTGTTGCGTGTTGTTGCGACTATAGGGAGTGTCTCTACCTTGTCAACCCTTATACCGAGACGAATGGTATGGGTCATAATCTTTTCGAAAAGCTGGAGAAAACGCTCTTCATCGAACCACATGAAGTCATACTCTCTGGCTTTACTTTTGATATATGTCAATTTGCGGTCATACTCCTTCTGTATTTCACGAAGTCGCAATCTCTCTTGGCGAATTTTTGTAAGTACTCGTCTATAGTTTTGTAGATCTTTCTTTTTGATTTCTCTTTTGAGGTTCGAATTTTCACTCTCTATCCTTTGCAAGCCAGAACTCAACTCAGAAATCCACAAAGACCATCCGCACCATAAGATAAACGAAAATACCAGCGATATCAGAGCAATCCTCTGATAGACGGGAAGATTCAGGAGATCTTTTTCGGCTTTTTTTAAAAGAGTATTTCTCATCTTGTTATCTTCACTCTACTGTGGTATAGATTGCCTTCGAGCAGAATCAAATCGGTATCGACACTTTTGTAGCCTTTCGCTTTGATATCCTTCATGAATTGAGCTATCGTTTCGCGCCTTTCGTAAGGGACTACGAGATCGACATCTATGGACAACGAAGCGTTTTGCTCCAACTCTTTGCACATGATATTGTATTTTTGCATAACTTCATCAACATCTTTGAACATCTTTTGTCTCTGCGCACTCTTATGTTTGATACCACCCAGCCTTTTTATGGCTTTTTCGAATCTTTCGAGATCTTCTTCTATTTCGGAAATCCTCTTTTTCTCTCTTTGTCTTATATCTTTCTCTTTTTTAATGGAGTCGATGAGCTCTTTTTCGCTTTTTTCGAGAGATGACAATCTCTTCTTCAGCAAGGAGTTGTATCTATTCATTTGTTGTGTCTTTTGCGAAATATAGAATCCGAGAGCGAAAACTATCGCGAGCGAGAGTAGGGAAGATATCGCCAATTTACCGACCCAGGTATCCCAAAAAGGCGCTTCTCTTCTGTATGGGCTAAGATTCGGAGCCTCGATGACTCCTCTATAGACTTCCAATAGATATAGATCTTTTATACAGTCGAACGAGCTCGTGCAGGGTAGAGTATCGTCTATTTTATGGCTTATGGACTCTTTGGTGCCGGATTTGAGGCCATAATCGTCGATAAGTTTCCAAAAACCCGGAAGTTCTCTACCGTCGAAATCGAGTATCATTCTATCTATACCGTCGAGATCGAAATATATCTTCTTGTTTCTAATCAATCTCTCTATCTGTCTGACGATATCGGTAAAGACCAATACTATCGCAGAATAGATCTCTTTTTCACTTTCGCTATAGAGGCTCTCTTCCAAACCCTTCTCTTTCAATATCTTCGTAACCCTCTCTATGTCTATAGAGACTTTTCTCGATATGAATTCCAAAGAGTAAATTTTGTTGTATCCGATAAAATCTCCATTTTTGAAAAGCGATACGAAAGAGTCCTCTCTACCTATGTGGATAACGAGCACATTGCCTTTGCGCAAATCGCTATTGCTCTTGATATATCCTTCGTACGCCAAATATGAGATGGCAAGAAGATCTATATATCCGACCTTCTTATAGATTGGAAGGTAGTTTTCTTCGATCTGCTCGATATCGGCCGCAAAGGCGTCGATGACCCACAAATCACCCTTTTCGCTCAAAGCCCTTTTGTAGTCGATTTTATAGGAGCGCTTGGGATCCAATTTGCCGTTTTCATAGAAGGCCATCTCCACAGCCGGTAGAAAATTCTCCTCCTTCGTACTGATAGGAAGCGTGAAAGAGTGCGTATATAGTTCGTCGTTCTTTATAAAGAGTGCACAAAAAGTGCCCCTGTCTCTATCTCTTTTCAATTCATGATAATTTATACCATCATAGCTATATTCTGTTTCGTTTCTGAAAATAGAGATATTCTGCTTTCTTCTTCTCCCCATCGAACCCGCCCAAGCTAATGATGTTTTATTATAGCGTATCCGCTAACAGGAAAGATGACTATACTCCTGTTTCTTTCGCCGTAGTTCAGAGTTACGGATACGATAGAGTCTATCGGATTGCTGTAATTTCCCTCGCAGGCTCTTCCAAGGTGATCGAAACATATCTTCCTGCCTGCCGACTCTCCCACGATTTTCGCTTTCATCTCATATTTTGCGCCCCCTTTTCGGCTTTTGGAGATTATACCATCGTTGTCGAGTACTATACATCCGAGCCCCAGCGGATCTTCTATCTCTCCCGAACCGAATTTCCTATGCTCTATTGCGATTCCTTCGAATCTCGCCTTTCTGATTTGCATAAGCACCCATTGGGTATCGTTGTATAGTCTATGCGGTCTGAAGACAAACGCACCCGTTGCCGCCACTATCGAAATTATCACTATCACGAATATTGTCTCTATCAATGAAAACGCCCCTCTTTTCATGGATGCTGCAATGTCCTTTTCAAGATTCTGCTCACGAGCGTAGAGCCTCTGCTCGCATTGATTTCGGCTTCGAGCAATACGAAACCGTGAGATTTTTCCGAAGGAATCTCTATGGTCTCCACATTGTCACAATGAGCATCGTGCAGATAGTATCTCTTGACATCTACATATATACTATAGTGAATATCACCCGAGTCATCGATATTCTCCTCGTAATGCTCGTAGCAGTCGTAGTGTCTTGGATCATCCCCTCTATCGTGTGCACTGATAGCCAGAAGAGTCTTCTCTATAGCCGATGACAATTTTAGTTCACAGATCTCCTTTATATAGCTATCCGAAACATATCGAGATGAGTTTCCGGCAAATTTCATCGCAATAGTGAGTATCGTAGCTGTCACAATCAGTATGGCAAGTGTTATAATCAGGCTGAATGCGGCTCTAAGTGGAGTGCGATTGTGTATTCGTAGATTCAAAATACCACCTTCTGTTTGCCTATATGTACCGATCTGCCGCCTACACTGCGATTCATGTCCAATCCGATTTTCAATACATCGTTGTCGTAAATCACTCTAAAGCCTTTGACATCTTTCGAGAGCATGCTTACATTCCCCTCCTTCCGCCCGCTCGTATCCGCACAGTATGTTTCGCCTCTCCATGGTCTGAAGTTGTAAAATAGAAGCAGTGTATCGTCATCTATCTCTTCCTTGGGCAGATCTCTGCCTATACATTCGGCGTTCATATCTACATTTTGAGCTCTTGTAACAGCAAAAGCACTTTTGGCAAGATAGTATTTTTCATATATCTTTCGTGGAGTTTTCGAGGAATCGAAAACTATTTCGTTATCCCCCGTTACATTGAAATCGAATATTTGAGTACTCTCGTTTCCGTGCCAACCGTATGCTCCTTCGCATGCCTTGGCATTTTGTAGCCCTCTTTCCAAAGAGCCGGCGAAAATCAATACAGATGAATTGAAATCGTAGGATGAATCGAGATTGTAAACTTTGAGTTTCGGCTTTGTACTCATAATATCGGCAAAACCGTCATAAGCTCTTCGGATATTGGCCTCTTGCATGAGTCCTATCCATTCGAGTACAGGTCTTTTCTGTGTCATTTCGCTTATAGACTCACATTCACCGCCGGGAGTATAGCCTATGAGCGTGCCGGGAACTCTATAATAGAGCATCGATTCGAGCTGATTTAGCGTAATCTGCGCTTCGAGCGAGAGTTGCGCAAGAGCTTTATGTCTTGCACTGTAGCTATATAGTACATTCAAAGATTTGAAGGTGGCTACCGACAATATGGAAGAGATCAGCAAAACGAAAATCATCTCCAGTAGGCTCATAGCCTCTCTCATCACCATACACTCCCGTTTATTCGTACCCAACCGAGATTGGCGGATTCGAAAGTGATTCCACTTTTGAATACACCCCTCTTCTTATCGATCGATTTTATAGATAGATGAACTTTTTTTATATCCCCGTCTCTATTTACGCTTATATTCAGATCGTATCCGCCTCGTGCGGATTCGATTCTCTTTCCATAGCCGTCGTAGTCGTCGATATCGTCATAACCGTTATCGATATCGACACTATCTGTAGGTTTCCACTCATTCGTATCTCTCCAGCCTATACAGTTTCTCGAGCCGACGAATCCACCAACTCTATAATACCCCTCCCCGTGCGGACCGGTGGAGGAGTTGCACTCTATACCCCCCGTGCTCAAGATAGCACCCTCTCTCTCGATAGTGTGTTGATCCCACGCCAAAGCCCTTATATGTCCGGCCATCGTGACGGCTGCGAAGAGAGCCTCCTCTTTTATCCTGAGCGAATCGCTTCTATCCAGAATCGATAGAATTTTCGGTATGACTACAAAGACCGAAGAGATTATGAGTATGGAGAGAATCAATTCCAGCATGGTGAACGCTCTTTTCATCTAAAGACCTTGATTCCTTCCTGTTTGAAATCTCCTCTTCGCTCCGGCACACTATCGATCGCGTTGAAAAGTCCGCTTTGGATATCTTTGTCTCCGTTGTCGAGGCTCTCCCTTTCTATATTGAAACATGGATGCGCACTACAGTCGCTACCTTCGGAGAAGTCGTACTCTTTGGCATATTCGGGGGGAGTGTACCAGAGCCATACGCTATCGTTGATATCAAGATGTACCACTCCATGTATCCCTGGAGCTATTTCGATATGCATTCGGGCCTTGCCGCCGCTATCGATTGTCGTCGAAGTTATATTCATATCTAGGCTCTCCCCCTCCAAGACGATGTTTTTATAGGCGGCGGAATCCGATATCTCGATATCTCCATAACTCTTTTTGTCGTGTAGAGCGTTTATATACCAATTTAGAGAGCTTCTCGCAAAGCCGTCTATGTGAGTATCGGAAGGGTTGTCACTATATACTTCGAAACTATATCCGTGATCTACGGGAGAGTGATCGAGTCTCAAATCTTTGAAACTCACTCTCCCGTAGTAGAATGTAGCACGCGCATTGGCACCTATGGCCGAATTTTCGGCGGCACTATGGAGATATTTGGCGATATTCGCAGTAGTCACATTCGCATCACGCAATATCACGCTAAGCGGGTTTTTCGCCTTCGAAGAGTTTCTGTCGATACCGAATCTATAGAAACTTTCGGCTTTCGCGTCGTTGAAGAGGGAGACGGGTATCCTCAAAGTTTTGTTTATATCCGTTATATTTTTGTCATTGTCGCTAAGATTTCCGTCGAGTGTCAATTTCAGCTCCTCGGCACTATCTATATCGTAACGGAAACTTACATTCAACTCTTTTGCATAACAGCTGGAGTTGAAGTCTTTCATCTTCTGCGACGAAGCATTGTAAACCTCGAGAGTCACTTTCGCCGTTAGAGACATATCGTCTATATCATGTGCCATATAGAGCCATCCTTCGCCCGTACTCGCCGAGAGCGTCAAGGATGTGATATTTATCTCATACGGCAAAACATTCAGAATCTCGGAGCTCTGTTTTATGAATCTATCGGCATTGTCCGTATCGTCGCTATCCACTTTCGCGAACTCACTGCCGCTCTTCTCCTTTATCGTTATGTTTATATCTCCGATCTCGTCATAGCTGAGATTGGAATCTTTCGCAAAACCGTCGGCAAAAGAGAAATTTTGCGTATCCAATATACCGTTTTCGCATCCGCTTTTACTCTCTTGGGAGAGCAGTTGGAAACTATTGTCGAGAGTTTCGTTGTAATCCGCAGCTCTTGTACCGTCGGCTCCGAGTGCAGTGAAATCGAGCCGGAACTTTTCACCCGCATAGAGCTGTGAAGAGGGTATGGATATTGCGAAAGCCGAAGGACGAATGGCGAAGTTGTCACTCGAATCGTTTCGTGTCTCGTTACTGCTGTTGTCGTCTGCTCTCCTGCCTACTATCGTGAAATTGCTGCATTTCGAGCTGTAATCACTTTTGAGTGTAAGCTTCAAGCATCCGTTGGAATCGGTTTTCCCGCATCCGCCGTTGCCGCATATACTCTCTCTTCTGTACGGGCTTGCGTCGCAAGTGTCGTTGTCTCCGCTTTCGTAATAGTTCAAAATCACATCGCTTATATTCGCTTCGATCGCATGAGAGGAGTTCTGCTCTCGTGCAAGAATATATAGATCGAAATCTTTTTTGACAATCTGCGTAGTGAGATTGTTCTCCCAATCCTCGATCGCTTCGCAATTTCCATTATCGCCTGCGGAGGTGACGGCGTTGAAAACACCATCGGGCAACAAAGTTGCTCCGCTACATCTAAAAAGGGCACTATTGGGAACTATCGTATAGTCGCTCTGTGATGGTTTTTTCCAATATAGCTGATAGTTGTCGCCACCTTGTCTATCTTCATGTCTGAATTTTAGACTATGGTATCCTTTTTGCATGGGATATATTCTATTGTGAGAGCTTCCGCCATTACCGGCATGTCCTCCGTACCAGCCATAGGGGTCTCCGTCTATAATTAGCTCTACCGCATCGTCACCGTTGACGGCAAACGAGTATCGACCCTCTTCGGTATAGATATAGCCTTCGAATATCGAGAGATAGAAGTCGTCATCTCCGTCATGATACGGATTGTTGTTGTTCCCGCTCGTATCTATTTCATCCACATAGCCTGCTCCGAATCTATTCGAAGCGCTTGCGAATCGGTTCTCGAGATCATCGTAATCTTCATGACAGTATGGATAGCTCTGCTCATACGAGGATATATCGTAGGTCGTCAACTTCAAACCCTGCACAAGGGAATCGCATGAAGGTGTAATCGCACAGTGCTGACAATAACGCGCCGAGCCGTCATAGTTTCTACGGCTCTTTTCGTAATTGTATATCTCTTCGATATCGGTCGCATCCAAAGCGGTATCGAAGATTTTGAACTCATCGATATAACCCTTCCATAGATCGTCTCCTGCACCTTCGCCTCCGGCGATACTGTCGCCTATGAGCAAATTCGCTCCAGAGTCGATATCGACTCTGGCTCTAAGCGGACAGCTTGCGAGCCGACCGTTTTTATATATCTTCATCATATTCGAATCATATGTGACGGCTATATGTGTCCATCTGTTCGTATCTACCGAAATTCCCACCTTGTGCGAAGACCAATCTCCTACATAGAAATAGAGTTTCGCGTCGGTTCCGAAAGCCGAACCGAAACCGTCACTGCGATCACTCTTGTCGCTTTGAATAAAAAGAGTCCTCCCGCTCGTATCGCTTCGAGGATAGATCCATGCCGTGACCGTAAATTGATTTTGCGGAAAGTCGAAAGAATTTCGCGTATCTATATAGTCGTCGACACCGTCGAACGCTCCGACCCTGCAGACTCCAGAAGCGCCCGTCGGGTCGATTGTATGGGCTCCGTTATAGGAGGTCGCATCGTAGGCGTTGCCGCTACTATCTCTCACATCGGAGTGGCCATCGCTCCAGTTGCAATCATCCATCCTGTAATCGACTTTCGCCAAGGGGATGGAGCAGTGCGTAAAGGCATCGGAAGGCACTATGGAGTAGTCGTCATCTCCTGGTTTTTTCCAATATAGCTGATAACTGTCATCACCAAGCCAATCCTGATGTCTGAATTTGATACTGTGCCTGCCGGCATCGAGGATGAAACTGACATTGTGATCGGTTCCGTCACTGTTATGATCAGAGTACCAGCCGCCGTACCACTTTCCGTCTATTATCAATTCTACTGCATCGTCTCCGTTTATGGCGAAGCTATAGTTGCCATCAGAAGGAATATCGATAAAACCCTCGAAAATAGTTAGATATTTATCGTCGGTTCCGTCATGAAAGGGATTGTTGTTGTTGCCGGTCGTATCGATTTTCGAAAATACTCCCTGTCCGAATTTAGCCGAATCGATCGCGTAATTTTTTTCTAGGGATTCGAACTCCTCATGATTATCCGGAAAGTGCTCCGTATATGAAGAGATGTCGTAGGTACTCATCTTGAGTCCCTCTACCGGAGTACAGCTGCCTATCAAGTCGCACTCTCTCATCGGATGTTCGTCATATTTCGGGATATCGGCTATCTCGTATCTTCCGTCCATACACCAATCGTCCCAGAAATTTCCTTTGGAACCGTCGTCGAAATGGCCATCCGTATCTCTGCTGAGGGCATTTGCGATGCCGTTTTGCATAAAACAGTTGTGATATATCTTGAAACTTCTCGATACACTGTCGTTCAAGAGCAGCAAGCCGTAATAGTCTGCTTTTCGTATGAGATTTCTCTCTATTTCGCCGCCGTTGGCGACATCTGGCAGGTAGATCGCCGCATAACCCGCACCGCTTATATTGTTGTCGGTAATGTGAACCTTGCCGTTTACCTTCGCGATATAGAGCGCTTCGTTCTTGGAGTTGTCGATACTGCTATCTTTGAGACTGAAATCTCCACTGACACTTCCGCTACTCCAGACACCGACGCCCTTATTGTTCGCATTGACGCTGATATCGTAGATTTCGAGCTTGTCGCTCTTGTCGAAAGTGACGGCGGCCGAGTTCACACCCGTGATGTTGAAATCGGAATGTGAAATATAGTAGTTGTGGGAAGTCTCTCCGAGATATATGCAAGATGAGCGAGAGCTAAAAGTGTTTCTCGAGGCGCTGTCGGCAGATATGTTCACATCTCCCGAAGGCTGTTTCAGATAGATGGCGTAATCTTCTTCGGAGCTCATGCGAACCGAAGTGATTTCGAGATTCTCCGGCATAATCAGTCTCAAAGAGCTCTTTTTGCTACTTATATTGCTCTCATGTATGCTAAAAGTATCGAGATTGCTTACATTTGACGAATTTTGATCTATACCGTAACCTTCACTTTCGATCGAGAGTCTATCGAATTGGATATCTTCGCCTCCATTCACAACGATAGCCGCAGCAGAGGAGGATTGTTGTTTTATCGTAAAAGAGTCGAAGCTCACACCCTCTCTGAAGCCATCGAGTATGAATATATCTTCTCCCGTGCCCGTACCCACATGCACATCTTCCGTCTTTCCCGTCGTAGATTGCAAAAGTACATTGTTTTTATCGATTTTGAGACCAGATTCGTTGTAATCTCCAGGGCAGATACGAATAGTATCGCCCTCTTCGAGAAATTCCAGAGCCTCCGAGATGGTGGAGAAGTTGCAATTCGGTTGCATGTGCGTTATCCCGAAGCATCCAAAATCCCCGTTTTCGCAACTCCACATAGGAAAGGGCATAGGAAATGGCCCACTGTTGTTATCGACCACGAGAGTCTTTGCACTCATATCGACAAACAGTATCACTATCGACACAATCCGCAATAGATATCTTCTCATGCCTTGATTTTAAACAAAAATTCTATATTTAACCTTATATATGTCAAAATCGATCGACAAGAAGAGATGGTTGACGAATCTTCGATTTTGCAGATAAAGTTTTTTTAAAGAAAGGAGCGGAGTATCCCCGCTATCTTTGCCGCACCACCCCCTCTTACACTATCTTTCAGAGCTCGACTCACCGCGGAGAGATTGGCACTATCGATAATTTCGAAGACCTTATCGCTATCGAGTTCACTCTCTCTCACTATCCATGCCATACCCCTCTGCGCAAGAGCTTTAGCGTTGGCGTATTGGTGGTCACCCGCGGCATAGGGATAGGGGACGAAGAGTGTGGGGAGTCCGTTGGCCGCCAACTCCCACAATGTCGAAGCTCCCGCTCTGGCTATCGCGAAATCGGCCCTTTTCATGTAGCTTGCGATATTGTCGCTGAATCCAAAGAGTTCGGCATTTATACCCTTCTCTTCGTAAAATCTCCTCATTGTCGATAGATTCCGCTCCCCGGCCTGATGTATAATCTTAAGACCTCTCCTCTCGAGCTTTTGCGCCATCTCCATAGCCAGTCTATTTATCGCCTCGGCCCCCTGTGAACCTCCGAGAAATATTACGCTCTCAAGCTCCCTTCTCTCTCTCGCCTCTTCGAAAAAGAGCGATTCTACCGGATAGGAAGCCACCGGACTCTCATCGTCGTAAGAAGAGATGAATATCTTCGCATATCGCCTCAAAAAACTATTTAGTCTGCCAGATACGGCATTTTGTTCATGTATCACAAGAGGTATTCCAAGCATAAGTGCCGCAAAAGATGCGGGTGCCGATGAGTATCCGCCTACCGAAAAGACGACCCTAGCTTCACATCTTCTCAGAATGGAAACGGCTTCGAGAACGGATAGAGATATTCTCGAGAGTGCCCAAAGCTTTCCGAAGAAGCCTTTGTCCACTACCCCCCTGCTCCCGAGAAAGTGCCTCTCTTCGAAACTCTCATCATCTGCAAACCACTTTCTATCCTGTCCCGATATAGAACCGATATATATTTTTCTCTCATCCTCGAGCTCCCTGCCGACCGCTCTGACAATAGCGAGATGTCCACCGGTACCTCCCCCTGTAAAAACTATGCTTCCCTTCATTGCCCATCTCCCAATATCAACAGATAGCGGATTGTATCACCCCTTCGCTGTATCTCCCGCCTATTTTAATATGGTTAAACTTGAGTCTATAGACTTCAAGTTGCAAAATATATTATAAGGAGTCTCAAATGAAAAATATTAGCAAAACTGTCGCCGCGATGATAGTTGGAACTTCTCTCTCTTTCGGGGCAAACATTGCAGTCAACGACGACCCCTTCACCGGTATGGATAAAATCTTCGAAATGCAGATGAAGCAGATACAGATGATGAGAGAGCAGATGCAAAGAGTGTTCGCCAATTTCGAAAAGGCCTTCAATACGCCGACGATGGGCGCTATGCCGGTAACTCTAAACTCTTCCGAGATTTTGAGCAGCGGTTTTCAGGACAGGGGGGATCATTACGAATTGAAGCTAAAAGTGAGCGATATCAAGAATTCGAAAATAGATATAAGCACCGAAAACAGTATGCTCAATATCAAAATAACACAAAACAGAAAAGAGGAGAGTACAAAAGGAAACTACGGAAAAATCATCACTTACAACAACAGCACATCGATGCAGAGTTTCACTCTTCCGCCGGATGCGGATGCGCTGAAGATAGAGGCAAAGGAGAGTGGCGATATCATCACCGTCACACTTCCAAAAAAGAGTGGATCCAGAAAAATAGAGATCAAAAAAGTATCCAATAGTACGAAAGAAAACAACTCGTCGAATTGATTGGCTCGCGATAGTGTGTTAAAATTATCCCTTCTATTGAAAGGAGGGGTATATGAGAAAAATCGCAACAGTGTGTTGGCTCGCATGGGGTATCGGAACCTCGATTTCGTATGCAGGAGAGTACTCCATGAAAGCCATAGAAGAAACCGAAAGCGGATTTCTAAGAGAGCTCGCCACTATACGAAAGAGCGAAACGATAGCCGAAACGAACAAAAAAAGATATCTTGCCTCGATAGGCTCTGTAGATACCGCTTCTCTCGCTACGCTCAATGAGTCTTCCAACTCTTACGACCCTCGCTTATATCTTTCGCTTAAAAAGGTCGAAAATCCTCTTCACAACTTCGGATATGATGCGAAGAGTTATATATCTTTGAAACAGATACTGTTACCAACGGCTGAAAATTATGCAAAAACCTATCTTTCTCTCAAAAGTCTTAGAAATCCCGTAGAACATAGAGTCGAAATAAGGATAAACAAGCATACACAGACTATGGATGTAGTTGTCGATGATGTAGAACTGTACAGATGGAGGGTCTCGACTGCCAGAAGAGGCTACATCACTCCGAAAGGAAGGTATAGACCATACACATTGGAGAGAATGCACTACTCCAAAAAGTACCACCACTCTCCCATGCCGTGGTCGATATTTTTCAAAGGAGGCTACGCCATTCACGGTACATATTCCACAAGACGACTCGGGAGGCCGGCGTCCCACGGATGTGTCAGACTACATCCGAAAAATGCAAAAACCCTCTACGGCATCATAAGAAGACACGGTATGAAAAATACCAAGATCATAATAAATTGACTCGAAGAGTATCGATAGGTACGAAACTAAGTTTCAAACACCCAAGATCTGACGCAGGGCAAGGGCGTATCGAACTACACCCTTGCAAATATAACTATTTCTTAGTTTTTATACAGCGTACCGCATAACCGTTGGCCCTATACGCCGAAGACCAACTCGTTCCGCTATCGTCGTAAATAAATGCGGAAGAGACGCTTACACTCTTACCATCTATATTGGCGGCTAAAATATCCGTACTCCAAAGGAAACCAGTATCACCTTCAAGGCTTGGCTGACCACCCCCTTCAGTCTTTCGCCCATTTCTTGGAAGTTTGAGTGCAGATGCGTATGCATTTGTGGCATTACTTATCCCTTCGGCCGCCACCATGGCATCTATCTCATCTTTGCTTGGCACATACCACCCATCGGGGCATATCGGCTCGAGCTCGACATTGGACTTACTCATCCAGTAGTCTTGTCTCTCTTTGACATGGGCAGATTTCTCATTGTCCGCAGCCTCACTCAACCAATCGTGATCATCTTTATATGCTGTCTCGAAATTGACAGACATATATGGCCAGACATTGGGGTTTCTATCTTGGTTGCCACTATCTCTCTTCTGATGTCCATCACTACTCCTACCCCACTGATAGAGATATCCATAACACTCGCTGTCACTGGCGGAATTACATACCTCGGTCGCACCAAGATTTCTATCCAGCCATATGCGGTCATCCTTGGAATGAACCTCGCAATACTTCAAGTTATCGAAAAAGAAGCATGCACTCAACTTGTCATACGGATCACTCATATAGTGCTCGTCACCAAGAGAAACATTATCTTCGGCTCCATTGCTATAGCCGTCGCCATCACAATCGTCTGCAATCCATATTTCGTTTTTGTTGTCATAATCCGTATATCCCGGATCTTGCTTGGGAAGACATGGATTCGTAGCCGCCGACTTTCCATCCGCCGTATCATCACCATCTTTTACCCCGTCACCATCAGTATCGGCTTTTAATGGATCGGTACCCAAGCTTATCTCTTCACCGTCACTAAGTCCGTCATCGTCGGTATCGGCATCGAGAGGATCGGTGTGATACTTATTGACCTCTTCACCATCTTTCAAGCCGTCATCGTCGGTATCGGCTTTGAGTGGATCGGTATGATACTTCTTCGTTTCATCGTAATCATTGAGCCCGTCTCCGTCGGTATCGGCTTTTTTGGGGTCGGTTCCAAGCTCAAGCTCTTCACCATCGCTCAAACCGTCACCATCACTATCGGGATTGGTAGGATCGGGATCGTCCTTGTTAATCAATCCGTCTCCATCCTGATCGCAGGTAGGTGCATTTTTGTCCGGCTTGCACGGATCGTTGGGATCGGTATCGTCGGAATCTTTGTAGCCGTCACCGTCGCTATCCGAGTTGGTAGGATCGGGGTCGTCTTTGTTAATCAATCCGTCTCCATCCTGATCGCAGGTAGGTGCATTTACATTCGGAACACACGGATCGTTGGGATCGGGATCACTTCCATCTTTGTAACCGTCACCGTCGCTATCGGGATCGGTCGGATTGGGATCATCTTTATTTACCAGTCCATCTCCATCTTGGTCGCAAGTCGATGCATTTACATCAGGAACACACGGATCGTTGGGATCGGGATCACTCGCATCTACAACACCGTCACCGTCACTATCTTCGTCGGGATGACCAGGATTGGGATCGTCTCCGTTGGGTATTCCGTCACCATCTTTATCGCAGGTGGGTGCATTTACATTCGGAACACACGGATCGTTGGGATCGGGATCTTCACCGTCGAGATATCCATCTCCATCATGGTCAGGGTCGGTGGGATCTGGATCGTCTTTGTTTACCAACCCATCTCCATCTTGATCGCAGGTAGGTGCATCCATATTGGGACGACACGGATCGTTTGGAGCGGGATCGTCAGCATCTGGTGTACCATCTCCATCATCATCATTGTCGCTTGCATTCGGTATTCCATCTTTATCCTGATCGCAGGTTGGTGCAGCCTTATTCGGAATACATGGATCATCTGGTGCGGAATCATCTGCATCCGCCACACCATCTCCATCATCGTCATTGTCACTTGCATTTGGTATTCCATCTTTGTCCTGATCACAGGTTGGCGCGGCTATATTCGGAATACACGGATCATCTGGTGCGGAATCATCCTTATCCAACACTCCATCGCCATCTCTGTCTTTAACACCGCTTGCCGCTTTACCTCCGCTTGCAGGCCTATCACCACATCCGCTCACCATAAGCAAGCCGGCCAACACCCCGGCTAAAAGTTTCAATTTATTCGCCATCACCAACTCTCCTTTCAATATCCATACCTATATACTTGTTCTCTCTTGTTATCGTAGCTAAGTCTTACTTCGATTCTACGATTTAGCGCTCTACCCTCTTCCGTACTATTAGAGGCTACAGGCTCACTCTCTCCTCTACCTTCCGAACTCAACCTTGCAGGACTCACACCAAGATCTATCAATTTGCGCATTACAGTCTCCGCTCTTCTCTCCGAGAGTACCTGATTGTACTCTTCGCTTCCTATACTATCGGTATATCCTATAATCTTGACATGCGTACCTTTGTTGTGTAGCAGATAGTTGGCAAAACGCTCGACTATAGGAAGAGAGTCGGGACGAATATAGTATTTGTTGAAGTCGAAATGGAGTCTCATCGTCGCCTTTATAGGACAACCATAGCGATCGACACTGAAATAGCACGGTGTTCCTGGACACTGATCCAAAGAATCTCTCACTCCGTCTCTATCTTCATCAGGCCCATCTATCTTTCTCGGGCACTCGTCGATATCCCCACCAACGGGTACGGAGACCCCTGCACTTAGAATGTATTCGTTATCTTGCCCTTCGGCACCTATAATCTGCAAAACTTTACTTTCGAGATTGAGTTTACCGACATTCTCCTGCTCGAAGCTCACGCCCACTCCTCCCTGTGCGAAGGCGTTACTGTCGAAGACATCTTTTATCTCTCCATCTACATGCTCATAGCCTATACCGCCCATCACATACGGAACAACACCTCTATCTTTCACATTATGAAACTCATAGACTCCATTTACAGAACCTTTGTATAGAGCGTTGACACTATCTTTGTCGGAAATCTTTACATACTCTAGATCCACTCGAGGTTTGATCCCCTTGATCTCACCATTGTGCTTATATGAAACTCCTGTGGAGAAATTGTCGAAATGGCCAGCGTGCATCGACGCCACACCCATATTCACACCTATCTCATCATCTTCCGCATAAGCAGAAGTACCACCAGTCGCTAAAAAACCGACCAACGCAATGCCGAGAATCCTTCTCATCATTTTACCCCTTTATTAGCGATTCTCTATCTCAGGGAAATTTTAGGCTAATTAATATTAAAAATATATTAAATAATGTCAAATTCGGAGAAAAGTCTCGATTTTCTGCAAGAGTTTCGAAATTTGCTACAGAACACTCGTTCACCATCTCAAAAGAGCGATTTTTCAGTATATTAAATCTTCTTGTTGGAGTCTTTTTCTTATAATAGCCATAATTTCACTCTTCTTCAGAGCACACCACTTGGGAGCCAGAAGAGTATCGTTGTCGATCCCCGCACAGACCCTTTGTACACTTATATGTTCGGGCTTCATCTTTAGCGCTTTCGTCAATACCGACAGATACTCTTCGAGCTCTATCGCCTCGAAACGACCTCTTCTCAAATCGTTGGCAAGCAGTGTATTCTTCACGACATAGAGCGGATGATACTTCACGGAGTCTATTCCCCACTCATAAGCCTTCGATGCCGTCTCGAGCATCATCTCTTCACTCTCCCCCGGCAGCCCGAAAATAAGATGCCCGCAAACATTGAGACCGGCTCTTTTGGCTCTATAGATGGCATCTTCGACACTTGCGGCATCATGCCCTCTGTTTATCTTTTCGAGAGTCTCGTCGAATACCGACTGTATTCCAAACTCCACCCAAATCTCATACTCTTTGGAGAGTTGCACAAGATATTCGATAGTCTCATCGCTTATGCAGTCGCTTCTCGTGCCGATACTCAGACCGAGCACGCCCTTGTGTTCGAGTGCCCTTTCGTATAGTCTCTCGAGGGTGCTCAGTGGAGCGTAGGTATTCGTAAAGGACTGAAAATAGGCAAGATAGCTCTCTATCCCGTAATCTGCTGCAAAATGTCTGGAGGTCTCCTCGATCTGTCTGTCGAGTTCCTCGAGCTGTCTGTGCAGAATAGGATTTTCTTCCTCCGATAGTTTTAGATAGAATTTTTCACTATTGCTCCCGAGATTGGGACTGAAGGATTCGTTTAGACAGAAAGTGCACCCTCCTCTTGCTACGGTTCCATCTATATTGGGACAGGTAAAACCACTCAGCCCCAGAGGCACCTTGGCTACCCTCGTGCCGAATCTTCTTCTCAGATATCTACCGAAGGTTAAAATCTCCCTCCCTCTTTTCAATCGACGCTCCTACACTCGGGAGAGTCGGCACATCCTCCCGCGAAGTAGTTGCCGTCGAAACTTACCAGAGAGTACCTTCTCTCTCTTCCAAGCGCCTCGTTGAGCCCATCAAGAGAGAGAAAACCTACGGAGTCGGCGCCGATATAGTCGGCTATCTCTTGCGGATTTTTGCTATTCGAGATGAGTTCATCCTTCGTAGGAGTGTCGATTCCGTATCTACACGGATACTTTATCTCCGGTGCGGCTATACGCATATGAACCTCTTTGGCACCCGCACTTCTGAGCATTCCAACTATTCTCCTCGATGTCGTTCCTCTCACAAGAGAATCATCCACTATCGCTATCTTTCTATTCTCTATGAGATACTTTATCGGCGAGAGCTTCAATTTGACCTTCAAATCCCGTATCTGCTGCGTAGGCTCTATAAAGGTCCTTCCCACATAGTGATTTCTCACGATTCCCATTTCGAATCTCGTCTCGACTCCTTCGGCAAAGCCCAGTGCCGCGGCCACTCCACTATCGGGTACCGGTATGACCAAATCTACATCCGCCGGTTGCTCCAAGGCCAGTATTTTGCCCATCTTCACTCTCGTTTCATATACATTTTTCCCATCAATTATAGAGTCGGGTCTGGCAAAATATATATATTCGAAGGCACAAGGACGATAGTCGGGCTCGAAAAGCATCTCGGAGTACGGCTCCTTTGCATTTTCGAAAATGAGCAACTCACCGGGTTTTACATCTCTGATGAACTTCGCGCCCACAAGATCGAAAGCACAGGTTTCACTCGCGACTATGTAGCCTCCATCCTCGAGTCTTCCGATACTCAAAGGTCTGATGCCGTACCTGTCTCTTATGACGAACATCTTCGAACGGCTCTGGATAATGAGGCAATATGCCCCTTCGATCTTGCGGATCATATCTTTGATTCTATCTATGAGATGATTCTCTCGACTTTTGGCTATCAGATGAACGATATTTTCGGTATCCATATCTGTCTGAAATATCGCCCCTCTCTCTATCAGAGAGTTTCTAACCTCATTTTTGTTGGTCAAATTTCCATTATGCACCACCGAAATCTCACCAAGTTTGTATCTTGCAAATACGGGTTGGGCATCGAGAACCGAATCTTTTCCGGCCGTGGAGTAGCGATTGTGTCCTATGGCGCACTCTCCCTCGAGTATTTCGAAAGACTTTTCATCGAAAACATCCGTTACCAGCCCTCTGTGTTTCACGACTTTTATACTCTTGCCGTCAGCGGCACTGATACCGGTGGATTCCTGTCCTCTATGTTGCATAGCGAATAGCGCATAGTAGGCTATTTTGGAAGCGTTTTGGCTACCATATACTCCGACAACCGCACACATGATATGAACCTTTCAGATTGATGTAGTGGAGGCCGTAAAGTATCCGACCGGCCCCGAATCCAAATTCAAAGATCTAAAGCGTCATTTATCGAATAGAAACCGGGCTCTTTGGTGCTGAGCCATTTTGCTGCTCTTAATGCACCTCTGGAGAATGTCTCTCTGCTTGTCGCAGTGTGATTCAACTCGAGATATTCACCGTCGCTGTAAAAGCCGACCGTATGCCGTCCGACTATATCTCCCCCTCTGAGCGCCATTACGGCTATCTCCTCTTTCGAGCGGGCTCCAATCTGACCGTCTCTTCCGCTCACCCTCACCGAGTCGAGGTCCAGCCCCCTACCCTCGGCGGCGAATTCGGCCAGAGTCAGCGCCGTACCGCTCGGAGCGTCCACCTTGTGTCTATGGTGCATCTCGACTATCTCGATATCGTAATCTCTCAGAGTTTCCGAGACCTTCCTGACCAGCTGCTTGAGAATGGCGATACCCGCCGACATATTCGTCGAATATAATACGGGCATCTTTTCGGATACCTCCATCACGAGATTTCGCTGATGCTGGTTCAGCCCGGTAGTGGCTATGACAAGCGCCCTAGGAGTCTTAATGGCACTCTCACACAACTCCTGCGTCGCCGCTGGAGCGGAAAAGTCTATCACGACATCACTCTCTTGCAACAGAGCATCCATACTGTTGGTCACCAGAGTCTCTTTGGGGAGATCGCTTTTCAACTCGCCAAAAACATGCACCGCCGCGAGCCTGAGAGTATCATCCTCCAGAACATTTTTTATCAGATGCTCTCCCATCCGTCCCGTCGAGCCGACTATTCCGATATTTATCATCCGATTTTCTCCTGAACATAATGTAAGGCCTGCATACCGGCAATGGCGCCATCGGCAGCGGCACAGACGACCTGCTTGGCCGCGTCCATACGGATATCACCCGCGGCGAAGAGACCCTTGACGGAGGTATGCATATTCAAGTCCACCAGCACTTCTCCCCGCTCGTTCAAATCGCATATAAAGCTTCCATCCTCTTGCCTGAGCACCGCATTGTTTACATCGTTTCCGACGAAGACGAAGAGTCCAGGCACCTCTAGGGTCATATTCTCTCTACCGTCATTGAATTGCAGTTCGATACCGCAGAGTCCCATCACATCACCAAAGGCTCTACGGATACCGGCATTGTATATGACTTCGATTTTTTCATTCTTTTTCACCCTCTCTACAGTCGGTGGTGCCGCTCTGAACTCATCTCTTCTATGTATCAGATAGACTTTCGAAGATATATTCGCCAGATAGAGTGCCTCTTCCAAAGCGGTATCTCCTCCGCCCAATACAGCCACTTCCCGATCCCTGTAGAAGAAACCGTCACAGGTCGCACAGCTACTCACACCCTTGCCGAAAAACTCCTCTTCACCTTCGAAACCAGCCCTTCTTGGAGTACTGCCTGTACAGACTACGACGCTAAGAGCCTCTACCTTTTCACTTCCGAGATCTATGATAAAGGCGTCATCCGACTTCGAAACTCTCCTGACCTCTTTCATCTCATGTACGAGACCGAAGTGCTGACACTGCTTCGGCCACGACTCCATCAGATCCATCCCCGTCAGCGGTGGATCCTCTCTAAAGAGTCCGGGATAGTTCTCTATCTCGCTACTTTGGGTAATCTGCCCTCCAGGCATCCCCATTTCGTACATCACGACATTTTTCAATCCACCTCTCGTCGCATAGAGACCAGCTGTCAAACCCGCAGGTCCTCCTCCGACAATAGCACAATCGAGCATCTTCTTCCTTTCTTACACTTGCTCTGTACGCAAACCTATCAGATAGCAAATACGACTCCGTACAGACCACAGAATCTGCCCCTCCACATCGGGAGAGAGGGGCACTCTCCTATCGAAAACTTCCGAATTATCCTCTTTGAGTTCAAGAAAGGAGAGCATCGAGTTTTTGAGCGAAGACATTCTTTCCAGCCGCTCCGACCATCTGATCGACTATCTCACCATCTTTGAAGAAGAGTATGGTCGGAATGGAGCGGATACCGAATTTTACAGCTATCTCCTGATTCTCGTCGGTATTTACCTTGCAGATATTGGCTTTGCCTTCGTAATCCTCCGCCAACTCTTCGATAACGGGAGCTATCATTCTACAGGGCCCGCACCACGGTGCCCAGAAATCGACCAGAGACACTCCGCTGGCAACCGTAGCGTCGAAATTATCTTTATTCAGTTCGATATATTTACCCATCACTATATCCTTTGTTTTTATTGGATTTTGCAGTGTGATTATACACACTTTTACATCAAATGCGCATAGATTTATAGCAAAAGCCGCCCCTCATGTCAAACAGAGCGTGAAATTTAATCTAAAGCTACTATAATAATAGGATAAGACAATTATCTTTGAAAATGGGAAGTATAGATATGTTTGGAAGACTATTTGGTTCTGGAAGCGAAAAAGAGTTGAGCTCGGAGGTATCGGCAAAACTCCTTAAACCTGCACTCAACTCCAGCCATGATGCCATAATCGTAATAAAAAATAGAGAGACGATACTATTTAGCAATCATATTATGAAAAAAATATATCTTGCAAAAAACGGCTCCCCGCTCGATGATTTGCAAGATCATATACTTTTTTACACACCGGTGACGAAGGACTGGTCTCCTCTGGAGAATCTAATCGAATATCACGACGAGCACAATGCTCCCGAGCCGACTCTCTTCGTGGGTTCGAAAATGAGGCACGAGAGAGAGATCGATGGCTTGAGCATACAGATCCGTTCCGTGGGCTTCGAGCAAAACAGAGATATCTATCATATCGTGACGATTCACACTCCGCTGCGTGAGAGTTCCGGCAAAGCCGATGTCTATCACAACGCCTTGACTGGATTGCCAAACCAAAACAGAGCTTTTGCAGATATAGCGGTTTTGACCGCCAATGTCTCCAGCGGACACCATTTCGCTTTAATGATTGTAGAGATCGACAACTTCACGAAGCTACGCTCGTTACTCGGTTACAACGAGATGAACAATCTGGTGGTTCTCTTCGCCAACCGCCTCAAAGAATTGGCAAAAGACGAGAGGTACGATGCCTACCAACTAATGCACGAAAACTTTCTCCTGATACTCCATGGGGTGGAGACAAGCAGAGAGATATACGATGCGGCGGATCATATCAATGCCATTTTGGAGCCTATGAGACACAAAAGCCCCACTACAAAGGGTATCAGTTTCTCCGCCGGTGTGAGCAAATTCCCGCAAAACGGTACTCTCGAGACTCTGCTCGATAGCGCCTACAATGCCCTCAACGAAGCAGAGGAGAGGGGAGAGGGGCAGCTTGTGATATCTACCGCTTCGAGCAAAAAACTCTCACAGCGCGAAGTACTGATGAGTGGAGATATCAAAGAGGCTCTCCTAAAAAGAGAGTTTCATCTCTACTTCCAGCCGATATATGACCAACCTTATCATAAAATTGCGGGAGCGGAAGTTCTGATTAGATGGAATCATCCCGAGAGGGGAATGATTATGCCCGACTCTTTCATACCTCTGGCCGAGAAGAGCGGACTTATCGTGGATATAAGCGTATATGTCCTCTCCGAAGCTCTGAAGCAGTTGAAGAACTGGAAAACATTCGGTTTCAAACCTATAGAGCTTGCGGTCAATCTCTCCGCAAAAGACTTGGAGAGTGACGAGTTTCTCGACAATATGAAAGAGTTGCTCGGGCGCTACGATATCTCACCCTTCAAATTGAAGGTGGAGGTTACGGAGCACGCTTCGATGATGAATCCAGAGATGACGCACAAAAAACTACTCGCACTCAAAGAGATGGGGCTCAAGATATCTCTGGACGATTTCGGAACAGGCTACTCCTCCTTCGCATATCTCGCCGACTTCCCCATAGATTCACTCAAAATAGACAAAGGCTTCATACAGGATATCTCCGTAAACGAAAAACATCAGAATATAGTGGAGAGTATGGTCAAGCTGGCCCATACTCTGGGGATGAATGTCATAGCCGAAGGGGTGGAGAGAGAGAAAGATTTGAAACTACTGATGGGATACGGCACCGACTTTTTCCAAGGATACTACTTCTCAAAACCAGTTCCTCTGCTCGAATTTCAGCATCTGATGAATCAAGATGACAGAAGATAGCTACTGGAGAGATTAATGTCGCATAGCATAGAGTGCTTCAATACAAAAATATACAATCAATATATCACCCTAGCAAGATAGAGTCCCTCCGCAGGGGCCGGTGCGGATATGTATCTCGCTCTCTTGTCTATCTGTGCAGCCAGCTCATCTGGCTGCAATCTCCCTTTCGCCACGGCGTAGGCGGCCGCCACCATGAGTCGCACCTGTGAGCGCAGATAGCCGTTGGCATGCAGATAGACAAATCCGTATTCTCCTCTATATTTCGTATAGGCCGCATAGACATTTCGTACATAGTTTCTCGTATCCGAGCCCTTTTTCATGAAATATTCGAAATCATGTCTGCCCGTAAAGAGCAGGAGGGCTTTTCGCATCTTTTCTCTCTCGTGGGTATCCAGACTCATGCGGGCGACATATCTCCTCTCGAATACCGAGACCGAGCTCCTGAAGACATATCTGTAGATACGCACCTTCGCATCGTATCTGGCGTGGAAAGTGGAATCTACCCGGCTTATATGTTTGAAATCGATACTTTCGAGTCTGGAATCGATATGTCTCCTGAGTTCGTCGAGAGACCGTCGGTGCCAGTGCGGCGGCAGGTCGAAATGTATCACCTGCCCCGAGGCGTGCACACCGCTGTCGGTACGGCCGCTACCCACTATCGGCGAATCGATACCGAGTGAGAGTAGAGCCCTCTCTATATGGCCGGTAACGGTGTTTTCTGTGCGTTTCTGTCTCTGGAAACCTTCGAAAGAGCTACCGTCGTAGGCTATCACCGCTTTGACTCTCATCTCAATATCTCCTGAAAATCCTGTATTTGAGCATATAGATGTTCAGAAATATGAAAAAGAGTATGGAGACGGCGAAGAGCGAAACGCTTCCGCTCTTTTGGAGCAGGGCAGCGGGGATATAGACGAGCAGGGCGAGAATGAATATACAGAGGAAGGAGCGGTTTTTCTGATATCTTGGATTGAATATCGAAAGCGACACTGCAGGAGCGAAAACCATCAGAGGAGTCAGAGATATGAACAGAAGATAGAGCAGAGAGCCTCTTCGTCCCCTATCTTTGAGAGCCTTTCTCCAATACTCCTTCAGACTCTTCACCCTTTTGAAGCGTGATGAAGGGTATTGATAGAGGCTGAGCCTCTCGTAGCTCAAAGACTCTATCTTGCTCTTCGTGGAGCTCTCTCCTATACCGTCGAGAAGAGTGAGAATGAAACTGCTTCCATTGTTCTCGACCCTCCCTCTCCTAGCTATGAAGAGGCGATAGTCTCCCTTCTCTCCGTTTTTGAAGAGCACCATATCTCCATAGCCCTTTTCATCTTTGGAGCCTACGAAGATGTGGAAATCTCCGAAACTCTGGCTCAGGCGCTTGGGTACTATCCTGAGTGTGGCCTGCGCCATCTTCTCTCTTTTGAACTGCGAAAGCTTCTGTTTCATCTGGGGATAGATGAAGATGGAGACTATCAGAAGAATGAGGCTGAAGAGCATGGCGGAGGGGAGGATGAAGCTCAGGACTCTTTTGGGTGTGTGCCCCAGAGAGAAGAGGGCGATGAGCTCGTTGTCTTCCGAGAGTTTCGAGAAGGTGTTGACCAGTGCCGCTATGAAGGAGAGCGGTATGGTGAAGAAGATAATTTCTGGCAGAAAATAGCCAAAGAGCTGCATCAGTTCGGAGGTATCGAGCGCTATTTTCGACGATAGCACGGAGATTTTGACTATGAATACAAGCGAGACTATCAGAAAAAATGGTAAAAATATCAGAAGATAGTTTCTCGTGAAGTGCTCGAGAATGAATCTTCTGCTTTTAGCCATAGACAATCCAGTTCAGTAGCGCTTGGGCCCTGTCGTCGTATATATAGGTGATGAGTGTCGCCAGGGCCAGAAACGGTACGAAGGGTACCATTGTATCTTTTGCAGCTATCGACGGTACTATCGCTAGGATGGCCGACAGAAAGATGGCTACGAGAAAGTGCGAGAGTCCCAGAAGCGCCGCCATAGTGCCAGCCACTATCACATCGGCACCACCCATAGCCTCTTTCTGTGTGATGATGCCGATGCTTTTGGCCAGCAGCCACAATCCTCCCGCCGCTATGGCGGCCGCTTGCACACCACTGAGCAGGATTTGCCACTCTCCGCTTTCGTAGGCTTTGGCTCCAAGGGCGGCAAGAGCACTTGCAAGGGCGAAGAAGTTGACCGAATCGGGTACGGCATAGTATTCGAAATCTATGGCCGAAAGTACCAGCAGTGCCGAAAAGGAGAGGGCGATAAAGAGAAATTCCAAACCTGCTCCGATTTTGATATAGATAACGGACCATAACAGGGCGTTGAGGAGCTCTATCAGCGGATATCGGGGGGATATGGAGCTTTTGCAGAAGGCACATCTGCCTCTTAGCAGGAGCCATGAAAATAGAGGTATATTATGATACCACTTCAGACTCTCCCCGCACTTGGTACAGTGAGAGGAGGGAAAGGCGAGATTTTCGCCTCTGGGCAGACGATAGATGACCACATTCATGAACGAACCTATGGCCAGTGCGAAGACAAATACCACAAACAGATAAAGAGACTCCATCTATATACCTCCGAATTTTCTCTCTCTTCGAGCGAAACGCTCCAAAATATCTCCCAACTCTTCGGTCGTGAAGTCCGGCCAGTAAGTGTTGGTGAAAAAGAGCTCCGCATAGCTCGCCTGCCAGAGAAGAAAATTCGAAAGTCTCATCTCTCCGCTGGTACGAATCAGCAGATCTATATCGCTGTATGGTGTGTCGAGGGCTTTGCCGAGGCTCTCCTGACTCAACTCCTCTCCCCTCTCCAGGACCCTCTTCGCAGCCCTTACAATCTCGTCTCTACTTCCATAGTTGAGTGCCAGCACCTGTGTGAGTCTGCGGTTGTTTTTGGTATATTCGCAGGTATCTTCTATAGTCTTTCTCAATTTTTCGGAAAAGCCTCCGATATCTCCGATAACCAAAAAGCGTATGCCGTGCTTCATATAGTTTTCGCGCTCGTTGGTGACATAGCGCTCGAGCAGGTGCATCAGATAGTCGATCTCCATACGGGGGCGCTTCCAGTTTTCGGTGCTGAAGGCGTAGAGAGTAAGAGTCTCTATCTCTTCATGAGCCGCACAATACTCCGTAATCTCTCTTACTACCTCCGCGCCGGTTTCATGCCCCTTTGTACGGCTCAAACCCCGCTCTTTGGCCCAGCGGCCGTTGCCATCCATTATGATGGCGAGATGTCTGGGAAGATTACTATCCATCACAGAGTGCCTCGCTCGCTTCGACTATCTGTGCGGCTATGGTGAATTTGTCGGCGCGTGTCAGAAGTGTTTCGTTTTCGGGCTCGATAAATAGCACCTCGTTTTCATCTCCCCCAAAGATCGAAGAGTCGGCTATATGGTTGTAGCATACCGCATCCACCCCCTTCTCCTTCAGAAGTGAACGAGCGTTATCTTGGCCGTTTTGCGCATCGCTTTCGGCTTTGAAGGCGACTGTCACGAGATTTTCTTTGTTGATACTCTTGAGAATATCGGGATTTTCCGTCATCTCGAGAGACCAGCGCTCACCAAGTTTACTCTTTTTCAGCTTCCCTTCCTGTGCGTAGAGAGGTCTGTAGTCGCTCACCGCCGCCGCCATGAAGAGATAGGGACGCTTCCTCACGAGAGATACAGGCTCACTGCGATTCATACTCGCTCTGCTCATCTTGCCTTTTTTCGCCACTCTGACTGCATCGACCGTATATTCGAGCATCTCTTCGGCACTCTCTACGACAATCGTATAGATATCCTGCGGCATATCGTCGAACAGGGCCGTAGTCACGAAACAGACATCGGCTCCCCTCAGGTAGAGAGCGGTGGCGAGCTCACGAGCCATCTTTCCGCTCGAACGGTTACTCACATAGCGGAACGAATCTATAGCCTCTTTCGTACCTCCTCCCGTGACCACGACTTTGCGGTCTTCCCAGAAACTATTTTTGTAGATCTCCCGACAAGACTGCCAGTATATCTCCTGTACCTGTGCCAGAGCACCCTTGCCCTCTTCGTTGCAGGCGAGTCTTTTGTTCTGCGCAGAGACGATGGTGGAGTCGTTTACGAGCAGCATTCTGAGAGAGCCTTCCGTATAGTGATTCTGCAACATTCTGCTATTTGCGGCCGGAGCTATCACGAGCGCACCTTTCCAGGCCAGCGCACTTTGCAGAAGTATGGTGTCGGCTATACCTTTGGAGAGTTTGTTTATGGTGTTGGCTGTAGCGGGGGCTATCACGAAGAGATCGGCACCTCTGCTTATCTCTATATGGTTGAGTCCTCTACTCCAGCTCTCACTCGAAGAGCTCAACACTTCGTTGCCCGTGAGAGCTTCGAAAGTCAGGGATGAAACGAAGCGCTTTGCCGCTTCACTCATCACCACATGCACATCCGCCCCGGAGCGCACGAAGGCACGGGCGAGTTCACAGGCTTTGTAGGCCGCTATACTGCCGCTTACACCGAGTACTATCTTTTTGCCTTCGAGATTGATAAGTTTCACTTCTCATCCTTTTTGCCGAAGAAACGGTAGTAGAAATTTTCGATACTCTTCAGCGGTGTCCTCGAGAGCGCGAGAACTCCCTTTTTGAGATTCCTCGTCACGGTGGTGCCGGCCGCTATCATCACATCGTCTTCCACCTCCAGAGGAGCCACGAGCTGGGTATCGCTGCCGATGAATACATTTTTGCCTATTATCGTTCGGTGTTTGGCCTTTCCGTCGTAGTTGCAGGTTATCGTCCCCGCTCCGATATTGCTGCCTTCACCTATCTCACAGTCGCCGAGATAGCTCAGATGTCCGGCCTTTACTCCGTCGAGTTTACCCTTTTTGACTTCGACGAAGTTGCCGATATGTGTATTTTTGATACTACAGCCCGGACGGATATGCGCCAAAGGTCCAACATCACTCTCCACAAGCAGTGAGTTTTCCACCACACTGTGTGCCCTGATATGAGAGGAGGCTATCACGCACTCACCCTCTATGCGTACACCGTTTTCGAGCAGACACTCCCCCTCGAAGCGGGCCCTACAGTCGATATAGATGCTCTCGGGCAGCTGCATACCCACTCCCTCGCGCATCCATCTGCGCCTTATGCGATTTTGCATTATCTTTTCGGCTTCGGCCAAATCGTATCTGGAGTTGACCCCCTTGAACTCCTCTTCGTCCACATAGACGGGAGTCACCTTCAAGCCATCCTCCACAGCCATGGAGACGATATCGGTCAGATAGTACTCTCCCTGGGCATTGTCGTTTTTGAGGGCGGGAATATAGCTGTGTAGAAGCTCTCTATCGAGGAGATAGACGCCGGCGTTGACACTCCCGGTCTTCAACTCCTCGGGGGAGCAGTCCTTCTCTTCGACTATCCTTTTCACACCGTTCTCATCTATTATGACCCTGCCGTATCCCGAAGGGTCTTCGAGCTCTATCACGCTCATAGCTATATCACCCCCGGCTTCGGAGAGTCTCCTTAGGGAGCTCGGAAGTATCAGAGGCATATCGCCATTGAGCACGAGTACCTTTTCGTGTCTATATCGCAGCCCCATGAGAGCTCCGCCGGTACCGGGATGGGTATGCGCACTCTGTTTGTGAAAAGTTATATCGTCATACTCCGTCTCCACGGCCTCTTTGACCCTCTCGTACTGATGGTGCAAGACCACGGTTATATCGTCACTTACGCCCAGAGCGGCATCTATTACATGAAAGAGCATCTCTCTACCCGAAATCTGATGCAGGACTTTGGGTAGAGAAGATTTCATACGGGTACCCTGACCCGCTGCCAATATAACTACACTGATAGACATTCGCTTGACCTTTGCCTCTAAAATCACGCTTATTATAGCAGACGGAGCCGCAATCTATATGTAGCTTGGGGCATCGTTGGCGAAAAGTATCAGGTCTCCAGCGCTCGTCTTCTGTGCCAGAAGGGCTTCGAGCCCGCTCTTGTCGCGCAGATGTATCAGCTTTTCGGAGTCGACGAAGCTTTCAAAAATCGGGTAGTTGAGTTCGCCGGTGACTATGACGAGGTCGAAAATCCCGTTCGCCATCTTCGCCACCTCTTCGTTGGATTTTCTGTCGCTCTCCACCAGACCCGGTGTGACTACAATCTTCCTCCCGTCGTGCAAAGAGGCGAGTTCGAAGGAGGCTCTCATCCCGTCTATATTGCCGTTGAAGCTGTCGTCGAGGATGATTTTGCCTCCAGCATCTATACGCTGGAGACGATGCTCTACGGCTTCGACTCTCTTCATCCCTTCGCCTATCTCCTCCTCCGAAAGCCCCAGAGCTCTCGCCAGAAGTATCGCGGCGGTGAGATTGTGGGCATTGAAAGCACCCAGCAGCGGCGCTTCGTACTCTCTCTCGCCGATTCGGAAGGATATGCCGTCGAGATCGGCCTTGATATCTTCTATCTCGCTTCCGAAGGAGTGGATATTTTCACTCCCCTTCACCATGGCACTCTCATCTATCCAGGCCTCCCTGAGTCTGGGACTTTCGAGAATCTCCATCTTCGTATCTCTTATCTTTTCGAGGGTACCGAAATACTCTATATGGGCCGGTCCTATTCTGCCCACTACCGCATAGTGCGGTTTGACGAAGCGGCTTATCTGCGCGATATCTCCCTCTCCCCGCGCTCCCATCTCCACTATGTATATCTGCGTCTTTTCAGGCAAATCTTCGTTTATATCCTTTATCACCCCTGCCAGAGTGTTTACCGAGCGGGGAGTGGCATATACATCGTATTTGACCGACAGGATGGCGGCTATGAAGTTTTTCATGCTGGTTTTGCCGTAACTCGCGGTCACTCCCACTACCACGAGTTCTTTCATCTTTTCGAGTTTCAAAGAGGCTCTTCGTGCATAGGCGCCGAAGAGTATCTTCTCCACCGCCACCGAAGCGAACCACCCCAGGAGTATGGGAATCAATATGAAGTGTCTATGCAAAAGCAGCAGCAGAAAAACGGCGAAAAAGAGTACGGCGGCGAAAAATCTTTTGACTCTGGCGGTAAGGACCAGTCTCTTGTCTGTAGAGCCATACCATCTATAGAAAAGCGGAATATAGAGCAGTGTCACCACGAAAGAGTATCTCTCATCTACCGCCGAAACGAAGTCGTAGGTGAGAAAGGGGATGAAAAAATAGATATAGTTCCACCATGTTTTCGTATGGTGAAAAACGGCTCTTTCGGGTCTGTAGCTATACCACTGAAGGGTGGTTATGAAGTACCACGAGAGCAGAGAGAGTATGATAAAGTATGAAGCAATATCGGCAAATATATACATTTTCGACTCCGAAAAACTTTTTATATAGATTTGAGAAATAATTCTATCGTAAAATATGTATTCGGGAAGCTCGAGCTATCATCAAACGCCCCCTACTTCGCCACTTTTCGAAAGTCGCTTCTGCAAGAGATTCATATTATCGACTTGCAGAGTTGAGAATTATCTTTTTCTCTATCTCATCTATAAAATTGTGTATATCGATACTATCCGTACAGCTCTCACCCTCTTCCATCTTCACACTACTAAGTGTAATAGGAACGACATTCATATCTTTCATCGTCTCCACAATCAAACATTCATCTTCTCCGAGAAGGCCGGCATCGAAAAGAACATAGTCGAAATCTCCATTATCCAGTTTTTCGATAAGCTCATCTTCTGAGGTGGCGATATCCACCCTCACCCCTCTCTTTTTCAAGACTCTCTCGAAATTTCTCGAAAGCATTCTGGCTCTATTGTAAAGCAAGACGCTTAGCTCTTTTCCAAGATTACCGATATCACTTGCCGTCGGACTCTCTCGTTTTACTCCTCTCTCTTCCGTCTCGGATAGATGAGCAGTTTCACTTTTCTCCTGTTCGGGCTCTCTACTCTCTTTGTGCGCAGCTATTTCACTTTCGCGCAACTCTTCCTCTGTCGTCTCTTTTGTCGCAAGATCTTCGGAAGCATTATCATGCGCTACCTTCTCTTGCGAACCCTTTTCGCTCCCCTCGCTATAGGAGGCTATCAGATTTTTCAACTCCGCAATATTGATCGGTTTTGAGATATAGTTATCCATTCCCGCTTCCATATACTTCTCTCTATCCCCCGTCAGGGCATTCGCCGTAAGAGCGATTATAGGTATATGCGATATCCGGTTCACTTCTTCATAGCGTAATATCTCACTCGTTGCCTCGAGACCGTTCATGACAGGCATTTGTATATCCATGAAGATCAAGTCGTAATCGTTCTGTTTCCTCAACTCGAAGGCCTCCTGCCCATTGGAGGCGAGGGTGACATCGATACCGAATTTTTCGAGCGTGGTTCTTATTAGTTTTTGGTTGATCGGGTTATCTTCGGCAACGAGAATCTTCATCTTATCAAACTGCTTTTCGGACTCTTTTTCGAAACTTTCGATATTTTTAGGCTCTCTATAGCTTTCAATAGCTCTTAGCGTCTTAGAGAAATTCACAGGTTTGTAGATTATCTTCAGAAGTCTATCTCTAAGACTTTCGAGCTCATCTTTGCTCTCTCCAGTCGTAACGAGTACCACACTCGTATCGAGTTTGAGATATTTTTGCAAATCCTCGGAGCCGTTGATGAAACTGTAATCGATGAACAATATATTGGGAAGCTCTCCTCTGTTTCCGAAGAGATCATCATCGGATAAAATCTTGAAACCGACTTTTAGATACTCGATATATGAGCGGAGGTTTTCATCGCACTGTCTCATCTGCATACCAACCTCTGGAAGAAGAAGCGCCGCTTTCAGATCCGAAAGATCCGGCAGATCTTTCTCCTGATCCTCACCTTTGGGAAGAGTTAGGGTGAAAAAGAATGTCGAGCCTTTCCCAGGTTGACTCTCTATATCGAGCTTTCCGCCCATCAAATCGACAAGCTTGCTCGAAATAGCCAAGCCGAGTCCGGTCCCTCCATATTTTCTACTCGTACCGGCGTCAGCCTGAGCGAAAGCTTCGAATATCTTCCCTTTTTGCTCATCACTTATCCCTATTCCCGTATCTTTGACGGCAAAATATACCGTCGCATCCATCGAGCTCTCTTTGACCTTCTCTATTATTACATCCACACTTCCATGTTGGCTGGTAAACTTGATGGCGTTACTTATGAGGTTGACTATTACCTGCGATATCTTCGTAGGATCCCCGATTAGTGTTTTCGGAAGCGAAGGATCGACAAAGACACCGAACTCTATATTCTTCTGAGCGGCTTTCGCTCCATACGACTCGATAGCATCTTCGAATTTGGATATCGCATTGAATGGAATGCTTTCAAACTCTATTTTATCCGCGTTGATCTTGGAGAGATCGAGAATATCGTTGACGATAGCCAGAAGGTTGTCGGAGCTACTCTCGATAACGGAGATAAATTCCGCCTGATCGGGAGTAAGTTTGGTGCTTTTAAGAAG
Source organism: uncultured Nitratifractor sp. (assembly GCA_913054475.1). GTDB lineage: Bacteria > Campylobacterota > Campylobacteria > Campylobacterales > Sulfurovaceae > Nitratifractor. Next base: position 15,491 of record CAJXJF010000001.1, on the reverse strand, counting down.
TTGGGTAAAGCCGACAATACCATTGAGCGGTGTTCGAATCTCATGAGACATATTCGCAAGAAATAGATCCTTGGCCTGATTGGCCTCTCTGATGGTTTCAGCGAGTATTCTATATATGGACGCCATATCTCTTCTTTCGACCGCACTTAGAAGTTCTCGTCTTCCTTGAGAACTGAGGTCTATCTCTATATTTTTAAGAGCACTCTCGAGTATTTCTGACTCTTTACTCAAGTGATAGAAGAATACAATCAGTGCCAGAGCGATAATGAGCAAAATTACGGCTCCAACCGCATAGATTATAGTCTGCTTCTTCAGATTGGAGAGGTTGGTTACGGTCGATTCTCTCAGATATGTATCCATCGCATCTTTGGCTTCGATGAGTCTGTCGAGTCTGTAGTTGGTACTCTTTATCCACTGTGTGGTACCTATTTTATATTTACCATCCATTATGCCCGATATGAATGATTCTCTCTGAGAATCGATCCTGCTGTCGTATCTCGAAGGTATCAAGATAGTCTCCAGTCTCTGTTTGAGAGCCTCGTTCTTCACTCTCTCGGGAGATGGGAGAAGATCCGTCGAGAGTATCGTATTCCACAACACAAGATCACTCTTTCCAAGAGCCTTCGAGCGACTTATTGCAAACGCGACGAAACTTCTCTCCAACTCTTCGTTCCCGTATAGCTCGTCGATCATCGTGGCATATCTCATTATGGCGGAAACATCCTCTCTCTTGATACTCGATACTATTTTTCTCTCTATCCTCAAGATTGGAATATATACATTTCTCTGAAAATCTCCCGAAAAGATCTTGATATATTTCTGACTAACCGCCTCTATCGCACTTCTCGAGCGAGCCAAAACTCTCTTTGCGATACTCAACTCTCTACCAAGGCTATCTGCCTCTTTGAGTCTTCTCAATGAGACCTCCAACTTTTTGATAGCTCCATCCACCTTGGCGCGTTGCTCTTTCAGCTTGGAGAGCGAAACCTTTTCCGAGCCGCCGATAAACAACGAACTCATAAGCCTTTCATCGCCAATCTCTTTCAAGAGAGCGGCACTATCTTTGAGGGCATCGTATTTCTTGACAATTCCACTAAGAGAGCTGTATCGCTCGAAAGTCTTGTATGCATAAAAACCCAGCATACCCGCTATGCCGAAAAGTACGGCTATCAGGAGCGTTAAAAGTATTTTTTGATTGCTCTTTTTCATAATTCACAAGCTCCTTGTTATTGGTTTTTACTGTGATATACGATAAAATTCTCGGCAATTTTTTCAACTTTATCCGTCGTAAGCTCCACTATGTCGGGAACGAAAAACTCTTTGTATTTCTCTATGAGACTTCTGCTGGTCAACCAATATTTATATAGGAGCTCTCTTTTTTTGCTCAAACTTTTCGGATATGAATCATATTTCATGACATCTTCGATATTTTTATTGAAAGAGCGTATGGCATCCTTCATGAGTCTGATATTTATGGATGATGAGAGTCCGATTCCTACGGCGAGATAATATTTTTCTATTCTCTCCATAAAAAAACCTATATTCTTACTCGTAAGCAACATCTTTTCACTATCAGTATATATATAACTATGCTGTTTCGCTATGGAGTTGGCTCCCTCAAGTAGTGTTTCGCTATAGTCGAGCATCAAAGCGGCCTTCTCTTTGTCTGGCTTGCTTTTGAGAATCTCTTCTATCTGATTTTTGCTATATGTAAGAAACTCCAAAATATCTTTACTATCTTGATTATTGGTTGTAATAGCTATCGTTCTGATATCCGAAACAAGTTTTTCGAGGTCGGCAAGGACTTTTTTTCGAATGGACTCTTTTTTCGGATTGGCATAGTAGTACAGGTAATTTTTGGTGATATCCTGACTCAAATAGCGTATATTCTCGGTTGCCTCCAGAATATTTACTTCCGCCCGTGTAGATGCAGACAGATAGCTACCGCTACCTATCATCAACAGACACAACAGTAGAATTTTCCTCATCCCTCTTCCTTTTCTTAGTATATTTTCACATACAGGTTGGTAACATTATCCATTCTGCCGGTAATATCATCTGTCGTATTATAGACGATTAGAGGCAATCCACCCTTTTTTATGTTTATATAAAACTTATAAACTACATTCCATAGCCTGTCAACCTCTTTCAACTCTCTATTGATCTCGGGCGTATTCTCCTTGTTTTTCATCAAAATCTGATGACTCTTGCCAAATTCCTCCACCGCTCTTTTTGTCTGCTCGACGGTATTTTTATCCTTGATTCCCACTTGATAGGCAATATAATATTTCGCGATTCTTTGCGCGAGCATTCTCTGTCTGCCGGATTTTGCCACAATGTCGGACTCTCTTTTGTGATATTTCTCTTTCAGAGAGCTTACAATATACTGCGAACCTTCCAGCATCGATTCACTTAGATCGAGTACCAATTGAGCATTGTCGAGAGTGAAAGGTTTTTTCAACTCCGACTTCAACTCACCCAGACTCATATCGACAAATGCGAGTAGATTCTTTATCTCCGGATCGTTTATCGATTCGCTCAAAATCTTCCCCCCTCTCTCGAACTCTTCGAGAGATTTTTTCAGCTGCTTGCTGGCTTTGTCGACAGCGATTCCTTTACCTATATATAGATAGTCTTTGGCTATCCTCTGAGAGAGCATTCTCTGCTTTCCGGCTATGTTTATCAGTTTTACTATATCATCACCCTTTTGTGGTGCGGCATATAAAGTTGCAATCGTACAAAGTAGAACAAATATCGTACCACCTACTACTTTCGATATCCTTTTATACATCTTCTACTCCTTCTTACGATTATCGAATTTTCTGGGATGCATACAGACCTGTAACCGTATTCATATCTTTTAGAATCTCGTTCGATTTACTATATATGAGCGACGGTATGAATCTATTACTCGAGCTGTTCATAATCTTGAAAAAACCGAAGCTCTTGTCCACTCTTTTTAGAAGTTCGTTTATCTTTTCATTGTTGAGCTCCGAGGCCTCCAGCTTCTTGAGCGATGTTTCAAAAAGTTTCATCGCATCATCCATCTTCTTTTTGAATTGCGGATCGTCGATACCCCACACTTTCAGCATATAGAGACTCGCCATCCTTTGCGAAAGCATCCTCTGCCTTCCAGAGATATTGATTATCTCTCCCGATTTCTTGCCTGTCTGTGCGGCGAAGAGTTTCGTAGTCTTGTCTGCGGCCGAGAGAAGTTCATCCAGCTTCTTCTGCAAAATCACGGCTTTCTCCTTTTCGGGCTTCTCCTGAAGCAGTCTCTTTATCGGCTCCCACAGACTCCTCTGAGACTCGAGACTCTTTTTTGTCTGCGAATCTTTGGCAAAAGTGTGGAGGGACTCCAAGTGATCATCGAACTCCTTCATCACCTTCTTCAGATCTTCGGCGGGATTGGCGAAACTGTTGCCTATACCCACCATCGCATAATCTTTGAGCATTCTTTGCGTGAACATCCTCTGCTTGCCCGCTATATCTACAGCCTGAGCGATATTGGCGATCTCTATCGCATGAAGCGAGCCAAGTACTGCGAAGATCGACACCGCCAAAACTCCGATCTTCATCCTCACACTTGAATAAGTATTCATCTCTTTCCCTCCTTTTGCCTATGTGTCGTTCATACTGTTCATAAGAGGATAGGCCTTCCTCCACCCCCTCCTCATGACTTAATGATGGCATAGTTTATCTTAATTGTATTTGAATAAAGATATAAAAACATATACTCGAATCATCCCTCCGCCGAAACTGCTTTTTTGGAGCAATACCCCAAAAGAGCGAAAAAAGAGCCACAGCAAAGTCCGATAGTGTGAAATTGGGAAGATAGCTTACCCGACTTTTCGGTAATTTGACACCCTATCGCCTCGAATCGAAACCTATTCATTGTATAATTATGAAAAAAGGGTATGCAAATGCTTTCTAATCGTATAAAGACTCTATCGCCTTCCATGACTATAGCCATCTCTACACTGGCCCGAAACCTCAAGGAGGAGGGAAAGGATATACTGAGCTTCTCGGCGGGAGAACCCGATTTCGACACTCCCAGAAAGATAAAAGATGCAGCCATACGGGCTATAGAGAGTGGTTTCACCAAATATACGGCCGTTGCGGGTATTGCGGAGCTTCTCGATGCAATATCATACAAGCTAAAGAGGGATAACGGCTTGAAGTACGAGCGTAATCAAATATTGGTGAGCAACGGAGCGAAACAGTCACTCTTCAATATTACCCAGGCTCTTCTGAACGAAGGTGACGAGGTGATAATACCGGCACCCTACTGGGTTACATATCCCGAACTTGTCAAATATACCGGTGCAAAACCGGTTATTGTGCATACGGATGAGAAAAACTCCTTCAAACTGACCCCTGCCGAACTCAGTGCCGCCATAAGTGAGAGAAGTAAACTTCTCATCTTGAACTCTCCCTCCAATCCGACCGGTTCGGTATATAGCAGAAAAGAGCTCGAAGAGCTCGGCAGAGTGCTCGAAGGTACCGATATCATGGTCGTCAGTGACGAAATGTATGAAAAACTGCTCTATGACGGAACCGTATTTACAGCAACAGCATCGGTAAGTGAGGATATGTATAGACGCACCATTACCGTAAACGGATTGAGCAAGGCTGTGGCAATGACAGGGTGGAGATTCGGATATCTCGCTTGTACCGACAGCGAGCTCGTATCCAAAATGACCGCTTTGCAGTCTCAGAGTACTTCCAATATCTGCTCCATCGTGCAGAAGGCGGCGATACCGGCTCTACTCGGCGAGGTGGACGAGGATATCCTGAGTATGAGGGAGGCTTTTGAAGCCAGAGCGAAGGAGGCTACGGAACTCTTCAATCAGATAGAGGGGCTTAGTGTACTCAGACCCAAAGGCGCTTTCTATCTCTTCGTCAATATCAAGGATGTAAGCGACGACTCCATGCACTTTTGCGCCGAACTACTAAAAAGATATGGAGTGGCCGTCGTACCTGGCATAGGTTTCGGCACCGAAGGCTATTTCCGATTCTCCTTCGCTACCAATATAGTAACAATACGCGAGGGCGTCAGGCGTATCGAGAAGTTCGTCGGCGAACTCTCGAAATCCTGATCAACGATAGTTGCAATCTCTCTTCACAAGGGTAGAGAAGAAGAGGGTTTTGCCTATCCTCACCGAGGTATATACGGTACAAAACGCAGGGCATGATAAGTTGCTTTGATAATCGGGATATCGGTAGTCAGACTATACTATCGCATCGTAAAGCACTATTTGCATAGCTCCATAGTCTTTCGGGGGCTTTCGTGCGGCATATCTTATAGACGAATTCGTGTCGGAGTCTGTGAAAGTCGCTGTTGGGGTCCCAGAATTGGGGATGCATTCGCGAAAGCTCCCTCTCTCTGCACTCCGCAATCTTCTGTGCGTCTCTTTTTAGCCTCTCTCTCTTCTCATCCAGGAGCTCGTAGTAGCGCTCTTCGTCCGCAAGAAGGGCTTCGCAGTATGTGTAGAGGTGTCGCATATAGTCCTCTACGGGCAGGACCTCGTCTATCATTGAAATCTCTTTGGCATGTTTCGCACTCATGGGAAGAGCCTCTTCGAGAATCTCCCTTGCTCTCTCCTCTGTGACTCTCAGAGGCAGGGTATAGCTGTGGTATTCGCTTCCGCTGAGCCCCATCGTTTTGTAGTGGGGATTGAGTACCACTCTCTCGGATGCCACAGCAAAATCGCAGGCGAGCCCCAGAAAGACTCCGCCGGCGCCGGCATTGGCCCCGAAGGATGCCACCGTAAGAATCTCGTCGTTCATCAATACGCTCTCTACGAGGCTGTTCATGGCGTTTATGTTGCTCCAGCCATCCTCTCCCTGTTTTTTGCTCTCTTCGAGAATATTGAGATGTATGCCGTTGCAAAAAAAGTTCTCACCGCCGAGCAGTACCAGTATATCAACATCGTTCGCGACTGTCTCTATGGCATATTTCAGACGGATGCACTGCTGGGAACTCATGGCGCCGTTGTAGAAGTCGAAACCCAGATATCCTATCCCGCTTCTTTTGTAGAAAGTTATCTCTTTGAAACTCTTCAGCCCCGGTTGCGTGAAGAGGGGGATTCTCTTCTCTTTCACCCCTTTGATACGGCTCTTGAGGACCTGGGTGGCGGGGAGTTTGAAGCGGCCCGGCTGGGCGAGATGGCTGATCCATATCGCGGAATCGACAGTCCCCAGACATATGGCACCATCTCTTTTGGCGATAATCTCTTTCGGTTTTCCTCTCAGTTCGCTCTCTTCGCACGCACCGTAGAGATAGCACTCCAGACCGGCTATCTCGTCGAGTATGCCCGGCTGATTGTCGGCACTGTCGATTTTGCGGATAATGCTTTGCGTCGTATCTCTCTCCCAGTCTATGGCTCTGTCGCTCTGCCGTACCATGCGGTGGATATGCCAATCCACGCCGCTCAGACTCTCCTGCGCAAGAGGCGTGAAGGTGCCGTCGGTGAACTTCTGCATGAACTCATCCGTCAAGGCGAGTGCCGCAGCGGCGATATCTTTGCGGTATATCTCCCCCTTTCGCGCTCTTCTCATGACAAATTCGCTCCACGCCCAGATATCCCCCGCATCCATCTCGTCGTTGGCCTGAAGCAGAGTCAGACCCCAACTCCGCCTCTCTTGCAGTATCGCCCAGTCCAGAGAGCTCGGCCCCCTGTCTCCGGGAGGTCCGGGGTGGTAGATAATCGTCGGTATCTTTTCGTATATCCACGATGGAATCTTCTGCATCAGATAGGGGCAGAGTATCAAATCGGGCCTCATTCTGTGCACGGCGTCTCTCATAACATCCCGGTCGTGGGCGTACTCCACCGCCACTTCGTATCCTCCGTCTCTGAGTCGGCAGAAGACCAGCTGTGTCAGAGAGTTGAAGGCGCTTACAAGAAGAAGTATTCTCATCTCATACTTTCCGGAAGTCGGGGTATCAGCATATTCGGGGGAGAAGCTCTCCGCTGGGGCTTTCGAGGAAACGCTTCGTCCCCCATTCGCTCAGAAGCAGGGCTCTGCCCTCGTACTCTCCCGTCACCCTGCCTATGACAGAAGCGCTCCCGTTACCCTCGAAACTCCGGAGAATCTCCACCGCCTTCGGAGCATCCTCGGCGCTCAGCGCCAGCAGAAATGTCCCCTCGTTGGCCAGCGCTACGGCTTCGAATCCGAGCATCTCGCATATCCCTCTTACACTCTGGCTTATCGGTATCTTCGACTCTTCGAGCTCTATACATACTCCGCTCGAGACTGCCCACTCGTTGACCACCGCGGCGACTCCTCCTCTCGTGGCGTCTCTCATGGCGTGAGGCTCTATACCTGCATCCAGCAGGGCCTCCACCGCCGGCCATAGAGAGGTACAGTCGCTCTCGAGGGAGCTTTCGAGCTCTATCCCCTCTCTCGCGGTGAATATCGCGGCTCCATGGGCTCCTATATCTCTGCTGACGACTATGAGGTCATCCTCTCTCAGTTTAGAAGCCCCAATACCCCCTATAAGCGTCTCTCCTATACCGCTAGTGTTTATCAATACGCCGTCTATCGTACCTTTGGGCATCACTTTCGTATCTCCGCAGACGACGGAGGCTCCGTTTTTCGCCAACTCCTTTTTCATGGAGCGGACTATCTTTTCGAGCTCTCTTGCGGAAAAACCCTCCTCCACCATCACGGCGAGACTGAGATATCGGGGTCTGGCCCCCATCATCGCGAGGTCGTTGCATGTACCGCAAATCGAGAGTTTGCCTATATCGCCTCCGGCGAAAAAGAGCGGAGTGACCGTGAAGCTGTCGGTCGTAAAGGCTATATTCTCTCCCTTTTCGAAAGGTACTACAGCCGCATCTTCAGCCTTTTGGAGAATCTCGTTTTTCAGATGTTTGAAAAATATCCCGGATATGAGACTCCTGTTCTCCTCTCCGCCGTTGCCGTGTGCCAGAGTTATCTCACCTCTCATCGTGCTCCTTTCTCTACTCTCTATATCGGGCTATCCAAGCCGGGTGCTTCGATATTGTCCACAAAGGGCTGCCGCCCCAAACGGACGATACTGTATGCCGGGTCGTCAACCCCCTATGAGGTCGCCATATTTGTAGTATGCCGCGCAGGCCCCTTCGCTGCTGACCATACAGCTTCCAAGAGGATTCGAAGGTTTGCAGGCGGTACCGAAGACCATACACTCCGTAGGCTCGGCCATCCCTCTGAGTATATCCCCGCAGATACAGAGTTTGTGGTCTTCTATCTCTTCGAGTGGCAGTATATCGGCATATACCCTCTCCGCATCGTATCGGGCGTACTCATCTCTCAGCCTGAGGGCGCTGTGGGGGATGTTGCCAAGCCCCCTCCACTTGAAGAGCTCCCTTTTGCAAAAATATCTATCTATCATCTTCTGGGCACTCGTATTGCCCTCCATCGTGACGCTTCTGCGATACTGTATCTCGAGCTCGCATCTACCCTCCACGAACTGTCTTACGAGCATCAGAACGCCCTCCATCACATCTACCGGCTCGAAACCGCTCACCACGACCGGACGGCCATATCTCTGCGGGAAGCGACGATATATCTTCGCACCGGCGATGACACTCACATGGCTAGGCCCTATGAAGGCGTCGATTTTGTTGTTGTAGCTGTCGATATGTTCGTCTCTGCTGTCTATGAGCTCCTGCATCACCTCCGGTACCGTCACATGGTTGACATGCAAAAGCAGATTCTCAAGCCCCTCTTTTATGGCGTGTTCGAGCAGTGCCGCGCTCATCGGGGTGGTCGTCTCGAAACCAATGGCGAAAAATATCACCTTTTTGTCGGGATTCTCCCGCGCAATCTTGAGTACATCGAGAGGACTGTAGACGAAACGGATATCCGCCCCCTCCCGTCTGGCTTTCTGCAAAGAGCCTCTGCTTCCGGGAACTTTGATCATATCCCCAAGCGTAGCGAGTATCACACCCTCCTCTTTGGAGAGTATATAGGCGTGGTCTATCCTCTCTTTGGGCATGATGCAGACCGGACAGCCCGGACCGTGGACGAAGCGGATGGAGTCGGGCAGGAGCTGTTTGAGACCGTACTTCATGATGGTATGCGTATGTCCTCCGCAGACCTCCATGATATTCAGCGGCTCTTCGAGCGAACGAGCCTCCTTCTCTATCAGCTTCGCGAGGGCCTTTATCGTGGCGGGGTCTCTGAAACGCTCGTAGAGCTCTTTTAGTTGAAGTTTTCTCACTACAGCCTCCTATCCGCCGTTACAGCTCTCACTCTCGGTGATAGCCCTCTGCCTCTCCTCTTCGCTCATGAGCTCCAGAATTTCACGGTATGTCTCGATACTGGCCAGAGCCTCCTCCTCTCCTATGATATTCATGGCGAAACCTATATGAATCAGGACATAATCCCCCAGCTTGACCTCATGCTCGATGAAATCTATTCCGACCTCTCTTTTGACACCCATCGTATCCACGACGGCTGTCACTTTCTCTCTATCGATAGAGACGACTTTACTCGGTATGGAGAGACACACTGTTTATCCTTTCTGCGACTATCTCATCTTTCTCTTGAACTCTATCCACTCGGCCACCCTCTCTATGGTGGCGGGATCGTGCATGTTGACCTCCAGGATATCCACTCCCGGCCTTATCTTTCTCGCCTGTGCCTTTTCGTGCTCTATGTCGTAGTCGAAATATGCAAGCAGATCGGTTTTGGTGATGAGTACCAGATCGGCCTGTCGGAACATGACGGGATACTTCTCGATCTTGTCTCCCCCCTCCGGGACACTGACGAGTACGATATTGAGATGGGTCCCCACATCGTAGCTGGCGGGACATACCAGATTGCCCACATTCTCTATGAAGCAGACATCGATATCATCCAGAGGCATCTCGTGCAAGCCTCTGTGCACCATGAAGGCATCCAGATGACAGGCGCTTCCCGTGCTTATCTGATAGGCCGGTATCCCCTTGGCGGCGATGCGCTCGGCATCTCTGTTGGTTTCGAGGTCCCCCTCTATCACTCCGAATCCAAAAGGCGACATCTCGGCGAGCTTCTCCAGCAGAGTCGTCTTGCCGCTGCCGGGGGAACTCATGAGATTGATAGCCAATACACCGTGAGAGTCGAAATGCTCTCTGTTGTGCTCAGCTTCATGGTCGTTTTTTTCCAGTATCTTCTCTATCACCGATACCGTCCTGGCATCGTTGAGCTGTGGATTCCGGGTCACTGTCTCCTCCACCCCCGCATGGCTGTGGGCATGATGGTGCTCCGTAATCGAACAACCGCAATCTCTACACATATTCTCTCCCTCTCTCTTTTCGTTTCATATCGACTCTAAAAGAGCATCTCTCCACCGACGGCGAGACTGAGCACCCCTGCCGTGGCGAAAGCCAGTCTGACATTTCTTCTGCTTACGAGCAGATTGTCGTTGACTAGGGCTATGAAGTATCCAAAGCCCATGAATATGAGCATGACACCAAGTGTAAAGGCCAAAACCATCATCGGCCCCACCTCGTTGTGGGATATTGCACTCAGTGTCACGAGCATTCCTCTGACCCCGCCCGCACCCATGAGGGCGCCTATCGTCAGAGCCGACGCGCTTCTCTTCTGCACATCCTCTTCATCGTGGCTGTGGGCTTTGCCGAACCAGATATGGATATGCTCTTTGCCTTCGTGCGAGTGCCAGCCTATCTGAATCCTGTCGCTTATAGCCATATAGAGCAGATAGAGTCCTATCGCTATGATGACAGTCGAGGAGACGATATCTCCATATTCGAGTATATCGGCCGAGAGATTGGCGTTTTGCAGAATTTTGGCGAAGATGAAGAGAGACAAGCCGTGCCCGACGGCGAAAGCGAAGGTAATCCAGAGGGTCTTTCTGCGACTCTTTCCTATGGAGAAATCCGCTATGGCCGTCAGATGGTCCGGCCCGAAAGCGTGCAGTATCCCATACCAGAAAATCAACATCAATCCATACTCCATAGCGCCTCCAGTTCATAAATGAATACTCATTCAGTTTTTTTTCAATTATACACTGTTACCATTAGAGCGAAATTAAAAAGCTCTTTTCATATAAAAAAAACGGACCGGACTTGGAAGAAAAGTGTATCTACTGCGGCTCAATACATCTATACATGCTATCCGACGGCAGAGTCAAATGCCCTCTGTGCAAACGGCGATACGGACTCAAAAAGCTTCGGCGCGACCTGAGTCTGCTATCACTCTTTTGTGACGATACGAGCGCCAAAGAGGCTTCCGTAAGGGCCGGATGCTCCTACCCCACGGCGAAAAAGGCTTTCGGGCGCTTTCGTGAAGCGACTCTGCCACTACTCGAAGAGGAGTATGAAAAGCATAGAGGAGATATCCTCGAATATGACGAATATCTCTATCTCGACCACTACAAGAGAGAGAAGAAGAGATTTATCTTCGATGCGCACGACTTCCTCACCTTCGACTACGGAGGCAGAGTCTATAATATCCTCATGCCCTCCCTGAGCAGATACAAAAACTCTCTGCTCTCTGACAGTATGGAGGATATCTACTACGAAGAGTTTTCACGATTTTTGAAGATTCACAGAGTCACGAAACTCAGGAGCCACAAAAACACGATAATCAGATTCTGGACTTATCTCGACGACTTCATGAAAAAATACCGCGGTGTGAACGATAGCAATTTCATATACTATCTCAAAGAGGCCGAGTTCAAATTCAACCACCCCGACCCGAAAGAGAGATTTGAAACACTCAAAACTCTTCTCTATGCAGACCCATGCTCCAAAAGCTGAGGGTATCAGAGCATTATCCCCTTTATCAGATAAAATATCAACGAGGAGATACCGGCCGCCACAGGAACAGTTACAAACCATGCAGCCACTATTTTGTTTAGAGCGCTTCTCTTGACATATTTAGTCTTATATACCCTTTTTAGAGCTTTGGACTCTCTCTTTAGCTCTTTTTCATAGTCGTTTACCTTTTCGAAGAGTCTTACTATACGCTCATAATCACCCTTGCTCTTCTCCTCTTTGGACTCTATGGATGCAAGCTCGCTCTTTGTGGCTTCGAGACTCCTCTTGATCTCGTCTATACGCGTTCTCTCCTCTTCTATTCTATATTCGAGTCTCTGTGTCCTATCAAGCCACTCTCTGAGAAATCCGACTCCAAAGACTCCTCCGAGCGCTATATGTGTAGAGCTTACGGGCAGTCCGAGCTGAGATGCCACAATAACGGTGATTGCGGCCGCCAAAGCTATGGAGAAGGCTCGAATCTGATCGAGCTCCGTTATCTCGCTTCCTACCGTCTTGATGAGTTTCGGACCATAGAGAGCCAGCCCGAGAGAGATACCGAGAGCACCTATCACCATAACCCAGAGAGGGATGGCGGCTCTGGAGGATATCGAGGCGTGCGAGAGTGCATCGTATATACCGGCCAACGGCCCTACCGCATTGGCCACATCGTTGGCTCCGTGTGCGAAACTCAGAAGAGCCGCGGAAAATATGAGGGGAATTGTGAAAAGCCTGTTGATACTCTCTCTTTCGTTGACTATCGAGTCGGAGTATTTCGACAATGCCCCTTTGACTGCGAAGAAGATGGCTATTGCCGCCAGCAGTCCTACTCCTGCGGCTGTGGAAAAAGAGAGTTTGAGGATATGCTTCATACCCTTGATTGCAATATATGTGACGAAAGCCCATCCCATCACAGAGACATAGAGTGGCACCAGCTTCAAAGCCGCCCTTTTCATATCATCTTTATAGACGATGGTCTTTTTGATGGCATAGAGAAAGAGAGCCGCTATCACCCCTCCCAATATGGGAGAGATAACCCAGCTTGCCACAATCTTACCCATTGTAGCCCAAGCGACTATACTGAAACTACCTGCGGCGGCTATACCTCCACCCATCACACCACCCACTATGGAGTGGGTGGTGGATACAGGCGCCTTGAGATAAGTGGCGAGATTGAGCCAGAGCGCCGCGGCCAGAAGTGCCGCCGTCATAGCCCACACGAAGTACTCTGGCTGAGAAAATGCGGTGGGTGAGATGATTCCCTTTTTGATAGTCCCCGTAACATCCGCACCGGCTATGAGAGCACCGGCAGACTCGAAAACGGCCGCTATGACAATAGCCCCGAACATCGTCAGAGCTTTCGAACCGACAGCCGGTCCTACATTGTTGGCTACATCGTTGGCACCAATATTCATAGCCATATAGGCACCGAAGAGTGCCGCTACCGCAAGAAAAGGATTGCCTGGAATCTTGTCCCAAGTCGCGATAAGTACAAGTGCCATAAATACAAGAGAAAGACCGAGCCTCAGGAAGTCACTTCGACTCTTTTTGCTTGCCTTCTTCTGTATCTTTTCGAAAGTGTTGATTTCCATCTTCTCTCTCTTCTGTTTTTTTGCTGCGTGATAATATCGTAGCTTAGATTAATCGATACATAAAATCTCGGACTCTCTCTCCTTCATTATTTCACCTTCACATAGAAGCCCCACTCCCTCTCTACATGATCGAGTCTGGGGATAGATGGATTGATTCTACTATCCATTTTGGAATCTGGAGTATAGAAGTATATCCGACCATTTTGCTCCATATACTCAACAATCTCCAGTTTCATACCCTGTTTCGCCACCAGAGCTTCGATCTCTTTCATACTCTTGTTGCTGTTGACCCCGACAAAATACCATCCCGGTCCATAGAGTTTGGCGAAATCGTCTCTACCTTCGATTTGATCTCTCTTTATCGGAAGAACAAGATCGAAATCCTTTTTAGCATATAGTATGAAGCCCTCGGTGGAATCGAGCGAACTGAATCTACTCATCAATCTCTTGGGATTGGGTTTTTTCTCTCTATCCCAATAAGACCAGCCAAAACCACTCTGTTTAGCAAGATAGTCGATGGCATCGCTCCCGAATATGGCCTGTAGCCCATCCTCATCCAGATGCATTCTCGTCGGCAGGGATATCTCGTTCTTTCCTTTTTTCAGATGATACACGAAGTTTCCGTTTTTGACGATTATCTCTCTTCTATCTTCCGCATGGGCACCGTTTTCGTTGAAGATATTCACTCTCACTCCATAGGTACCGGGCTTCTCGAAGATATGTACAACATTTGCCCCACTCTTCTCGTCTCTCTCTCCATCACCGAAATCCCATATGACTCTTTTGACTCTGCCGAACTCTTCGGCACTCACAGCGCTTAGATTGACCTCCAGAGGTGCATCTCCTTCGCTCGGTTCGGCAGTTATGGTGACGCTCTGATTTACAGTGACTCTAAAAGAGTTGCTCGTTTCGTTGCCGTAACGGTCGGTAAGCGTTATGGTCACGATATTACTCTGCGCTCTATCGGGTATGAGTGTGAGCTTGAAGACTCTTCCTTCGTACTCATCCACCGTGAGCCAAGACTCCTCATCCCAGTTTGTTTCATATGTGAGTGTGGGCAGAGGCTCTACCTTCACTTTCATCATCAATGCAGCATAGTTGCTCTGGCTTATCCCTATATCCAGCGTTACGGGCTCGCCAGCGTCACTCAATACTTGATCGGACGGCACTTTCAGGAGTTCGGGCCGATTGACAGGCCAGCTTTCGATACCCAGATCGACTCTCAACTCTCTATCCGAAATATCGGCTCTCTTCAAGAAAGCGCCTCCATTGCCATTTTTGTACAGTTTCGAGTCGCTGAAGTTCAGATACCAGCTTCTTGTCGATCCTCCATCCACTTTCGCATCCACCTTTACGAAAAACTCCGTTCCTTCGACGATATACAACGACTCCATACTATCTCCATCCTGAGGATGGAAGAGAGCGATAACTTCTCCATCTTTCGACACTACGGCGACATCTACTATATCGCGTAGGGCATGATCGACTCCGCTAAAGAGTACGGAAATCCTAAGTGGTGTAGTGATTTCGGTTTTCACCCTCTGTGATTCTCCACCGTCATTGAAGGCTTCAAGCTCATAAATGTAATGTCTATTCTCTTGTGTAGTCGTATCGAGATACTCCACACTATCGGCCGCAAGAGTCTGTAGTAGCTTGCCGTCTCTATATAGCCTGAAGCCCTTTTCATTGTCGGCATTATCCTGCCAAGTAAGCATCACCCCGTCCGCATAGGCTTTCGCGCTCATCTTGGAGGGTGCAGCCGGTATCGATATCGGTATGCTTACATCTATGCAAAGTCCTGAAGATTCACCACCGTTGTTATAGGCACTTACACAATAGTTGTAACTCCTACCCTCCTGTACATCGTTATCCACAAAACTTGTCACATTTGCCGGAGTGCTCGAATCTATCAGTATCTCATCTCTATATATCCTGAAGCCATCTTCGTTGTCGGCATTATCTTTCCAGTGCAGAGTGACACTCTCGCTTCTTGCATCCGCACTCAAATCCGAAGGTGCAAGCGGTTTTTCGTTCGGAGTATTGAGCGTTATCTCCACTGCGTCGCTCTCTCCGGCATCATTGAACGCTTTGAGCACATACTTGTAAGTCGTGTTTTCCTCGACACTATCATCCGTAAACGAAGTGCTGT